>CAMPAA010000016.1 GCA_946631345.1 uncultured Verrucomicrobiota bacterium | reverse complement strand
GGGAGTGAAGCTGGTGATCGATGAACCGGTCAAGACGATTGAGACGATCGTGGGCGGCACTTCGAGTGTTCTGTCGGCTTGTCGGAAGTATCGGCGGCGTGTGCTGGTCGCTTCCACGAGCGAGGTGTACGGCAAGGGGGTGAAGGTGCCGTTCAGCGAAGAGGATGATCGGTTGATGGGCGCAACGTGCATCCGGCGCTGGGCGTATGCAAATGCCAAGGCGACGGATGAGTTTATGGCGCTTGCGCATTATCACGAGACGCAGCTGCCGGTGGTGGTGGTGAGGCTATTCAACACGGTTGGTCCGCGCCAGACTGGGCAGTACGGCATGGTGGTGCCGCGTTTCGTGAAGGCGGCGCTCGATGGGCGGCCAATTACGGTTTACGACGATGGCTTGCAGAGCCGTTGCTTCTGCCATGTGTACGACGTGGTGCGGGCGCTAGAGAAGATTCTGCTTAAGACGGATAAGGCGTTCGGGCAGGTGGTGAACATCGGAAACCCTGCCGAGGTGACGATCCTTGATCTTGCCAAGGCGGTTAAGAAACAGCTTGGCAGCAAGAGCGAAATCAAGCATATTCCCTATTCCGAGGCGTACCAGGATGGTGGCTTCGAGGATATGCGGCGTAGGGTGCCGAGCATCGCGAAGGCAAAGAAGCTGATTGGCTTTGCGCCGAAGAAGACGCTTACGGATATCATTGCCGATGTCGCTAAGGAATTCAAGGCGGGGCAGATCGTGTAGAAGTTTAGTTTTGAGTTCCTATTTCCAAAATTCAAATGGAAAGATAGAAACTATAAACTCCAAACCCGAAACTATGAACAAAGTACCTGTATCGGTCATCATTCCGGCGAAGAATGAAAAGAACAACATCGTGCCGGTAATCAATGCGCTCAAGGACTGGGCGGATGAGATCTTTGTGGTTGATAGCCAGTCGACTGACGGTATGCCGGATGCGGTTGGCAATATTGCGAAGAATGCCATCGCCAAGATTGAGTGTGTGCAGTTCTATTTCAACGGTACGTATCCGAAGAAGAAGAACTGGGCGCTCGACAATCTGCCCATCCGCAACGAATGGGTGCTGATCGTAGATGCAGACGAGGTGATTCCTCCGGCACTCGCTGAGGAGATCGCCGAGAAGGTTGCCCACCCAGATGCAGACGGGTACTATCTGCACTTCCTCTACATGTTCCTGGGGCGTCCGATCAGGCATTGCGGCTACGCAAGCCTGCGCGTGCTGCGCCTTTTCCGGCACAAGTTGGGTCGTTATGAGAAGATGCCCACGAACGGCTCGAAGAACGTGGGAGATTGCGAGGCGCATGAACATATTATCCTGAACGGCAAGGTGGGCGGATGCCTTAAGACGAGCGTCGAGCACTATGCGTACCCCACGATCCACAGCTGGGTTGAGAAGCACAACCGCTATTCGAGTTGGGAGGCGGAGCTGTACGACGGGTTCATGAAGGGCGACTTCGATGAGGGCGTGAAGTCGATGCCGCTTTCGCGTCGAATCAAGCGACGGCTGAAGCGTATTCATGCGCATCTGCCATGCAGGGCGTTTGTACGCTTCTGTTACCACTACATACTGCGCGCCGGATTCCTTGATGGCAAACCAGGGTTTATATTTTGTGTATTGCTGTCGTTCTACGATTTCCTCTGCAACGCGAAAGTGTGGGAGAAGAGAGTTGTTAGTGGGTAGTCGTTGGAGATGTGGGATTGGACGGACGGAGTCCGTCCATCAGGACAGGGGATGGGACTGTGGTAGTGAAGGTGTGAGGTGGAGGAAGGTGACAAATTTAAGATGATATTTTGAATTTGTCACATGAAGTATTGAGCTGAAAAGTTGTATATGGTATAATTACGCGCATGAATATGATTAAAAGAGCGGCTTTGAGGGAGGTGGTGGAGGCCTCTGCCGAATTTCCAGCCTTGATTGTGACTGGTGCGCGTCAGGTTGGCAAGACAACGTTGCTGAAAGAAGCGGTGGAAGCGGGGCGGCACTTTGTGTCGCTTGATGCATTGACGGTCCGTGAGCTTGCTCAACGGGATCCTCATGCGTTTCTGCTGTCTTATCCCCCGCCGGTAATCATTGATGAAATTCAATATGCACCCCAATTGCTGCCGTACATAAAGACCATGATTGATGAGTCAGCAGGGATGTGTGGCATGTTCTGGCTTTCTGGTTCGCAGCAGTTCCACCTCATGCGGGATGTAAGCGAGTCGTTCGCAGGTAGAGTTGCCGTCATAAATTTGGGCGGCATATCGCAAGGGGAGGAATTGGGGCGCGTGGATGATGACGTTTTTACTGCTTCAGCCCCTATCTCGTCCGTGGAGCGTCATGATGGCATGGTGAAGGTCTTTGCGCGAATTCATCGTGGTGGATTCCCCGCTCTTGTCTCGGGCAGGGTAAAGAATTGGGAGCGTTTCTTCAGTTCGTACGTTACCACGTATATCGAGCGTGACATTCATGATTTGGCAAATGTGTCCAACGAGGATCGCTTCCTGAAATTCATAAGGGCGGCGGCGGCTCGTACTGGACAGCTGCTTAATCTTTCTGACCTTGCAAGGGATGTCGGCATCTCGATGCCTACGGCTAAAGATTGGCTTGGGATACTGAAGGCATCCAATCTTGTCTATCTGTTGCAGCCGTATTCAAGAAATGTCACTTCACGCATAGTGAAAACTCCGAAGCTGTATTTCACAGACACTGGTCTTTGCTGATATCTGCTTGGATGGGATTCTCCGAAAGCATTGATGAATGGTGCGATGGCGGGTGCGATGCTGGAGACATTCGTGGTAGGTGAGCTGCTTAAAAGATATTGGAACCGTGGCAAGGAGCCCAGACTCTATTTCTATCGAGACAGGGTGGGGGCGGAAATCGACATCCTTGTGGAGCGCAATGGGCTTCTGGAGCCAGTGGAGATAAAGAGGAACACAAATCCCGCCCTTTCGGACGTCAAGGCATTCAAGAAAGTTGCAGATTTGGGTTTCCCCATTTCCCATGGTGCGGTAATCTGCTCTGCGGAAACGGCATTGCCGTTGACGGGAGATGTGTCTGTAATACCGGCAGGCTCCATTTGATGCAATGGTTGAGGTGAGTGAGTTGGGAGTGGGGGATAGTCGTTAGTGGTTGCGCGGACAGATCCCGCGCATCAGGATCTGGGGACAGGTGGAGAAGCGGCGAGAGTGGGATGAAGGTATCGATCATAACGGCTTGCTTCAACAGCATGGCGGTGATTCGGACCGCGATGGAGTCGGTGTTTGCGCAGCGTGGTGTTGATGTTGAATATAT
This sequence comes from uncultured Verrucomicrobiota bacterium, assembly GCA_946631345.1. GTDB lineage: Bacteria > Verrucomicrobiota > Kiritimatiellia > RFP12 > UBA1067 > UBA1731. Next base: position 20,619 of record CAMPAA010000016.1, on the reverse strand, counting down.
GGTCGTTGACGGTGGATCGACGGATGGAACAGTAGATATCATTAAAGAGTTCGCCGATTCGGATCACAACTCTAAACTCACAACTAACAATTTCACATTCAAGTGGATCAGTGAACGAGACGTGGGGATGTACGATGCCATAAACAAGGGCATCAAGATGGCGACGGGCGATATCGTCGGCATCCTGAACGCGGATGATGTGCTGGCGTCTGATGACACTCTTGCGCACATTGCGCAAGCGTTCGGGGATCGGGTGGATTGTTTGTATGCCGATATTCGGTTCGTGAAGGAAGGGGAGACTGTTGAGACATTGCGAACGGCCAAGACGGTGCGATACTGTTCGGCGAAGCGGTGGCGGCCTTGGATGTTTCGGTTTGCGGCGATGGTTCCGCATCCGTCGTTCTATGTGAGGCGCGAGTGCTTTGAGCGACTGGGCGGCTATTCGCTTGACTATCGGATCTGTGCGGACTTCGAGTTGGAATTGCGTTACCTGTATCTTGCGAAGCTCAAGGCGGAGTACCTTCCGGAGTGCGTGGTCGTGATGCGCATGGGCGGCGCATCTACGGCTGACTGGCGCTCAAACGTTGAGATTAATCGCGAGGATCTCTGCGCGCTCCGCGCCCATGGCATCTGGTCATGTCTCCCGATAATCTATCTCAAGTACTTCTTCAAGGTTTGGGGATTTGTGTTTCGCCATGCGGTTTAGAGTCTCGGTGTGAGTATATTGGAATCGTAATTGCGCAATATTTTGCTTGGGTCATTGCTCTACGGTTGGTCGTTAGTCGAATTGGATAATAATTGTAAGATGAAATTTGGGCTGTCGGTTGTTTGTGCGCTGGCAATATTCGGACTGAATGCTGTTGAACGTGCCGACTTTGTTTCCGGCATCGGAACGGAAGGGTGGACGATGGTCATGGACAATGCCTGGCTTTCGCCGACCTATGCAAACAGCGTAAGCCAGATTTCCATTGAATGCACCGCTTCCGAGCCAGAAGGCTCAATGACGATATATGCGCGTTCGCCAGACGGTGCTGAGTCGCAGGTTGCGACATTTACCGTAACAACTACAGCCGCAACCTTTACGCTGGACGGCGGCTCAGATTTCAGGGCGTTCCGTCTGATATCCGGCGGCGGCATGCTGGTATCGACTTTCACCGCAATGTTGGCGCCCGCGCTTCGTGCCATTCCCATTTCTGGGATTAAAGGGAAATCCTATGTGCAGTCCTTCGATACGTTGGCGCCCGTAACATCGACCTCTGGCGGCAAAGATTGGGTTAGCGGCATTTCGCTTCCATGTTGGCAGGCCTGGAAAGGGCGTGACGCCATTTCTGTGTTCAGCTATAACGGCGGCAAGATAAGGACGGGTGGATTGTATGCGCTCGCGGCGGATATAAGGGACAGTACTCGTGCTCTTGGTGGATATTCCACGAAGGACGCGGCAGTTTGTTGGGGAACGGCGTTCACCAATGATACGGACGCGGTTGTGCGGTTGGCGAACGTATCTTATCTGGCGCAGCAGTGGGGATTCGCCAATACGAATGAGCAGAGATTCGTATGCTCGTTCGTGGTAACAAACCGTCTTGACTGGATCGTCAATTGCCAGGAAGGGTGGGAGGACTGCTGTGAGATTGGCGCGAAGCGGTTCAGCGATGATGAGCCGCACTCTGTGCCTGTTGTTACTCAAGTGTCATATGCGCCCGAAACGTTGCCGCGCATTGAGCCGGGAGAGGTCGTGATGTTCAGATGGATGCTCCAGTCTCCGACGAGCGGTTATTCCGCGATGATGGCGATAGATGACCTTACTGTTACTTTCTCGCGCGAGACAAAGCCATTTGCGATCCACTTCGTAGGCGGCAAAGTTGAAAGATAGCATGTCATGTATTTGTTGAACAAAATTGTCGGGGGGTGTCTGAATCCGCTTGTGATCGGATTGTCTGGCATGATTGCCGCCTGCATTTGCGTGTGGGTGGGACGGCGGCGGATTGCGGCGTGGTTCGGTGCGGCGGCAATCTGCTGGTTGTGGCTGTGGAGCACACCGATGATGTACAGATGGATAGGCGTCTCGCTTGAAAGCGAATGGCCTGTGGTCAAGGCTGAGGATGCACCGAAAGCCGATGCCATCGTGCTGCTCGGAGGCGGAATAGGGGCGAACACGAACGTGTATCCATATGCCGAGATGTGGAACGGTGCTGACCGCGTATGGCATGCGGCGAGGTTATACAGGGCGGGTAAGGCACCGCTCGTCATCCCGACAGGTAGCGGCGAACGCGAAAGTGCGTTGCCGCTTCTTTGTGATTTTGGCGTGCCGGAATCGGCCATTATTGTTGAGGATAAGGCCCGCAACACCGAGGAGAATGCGAAGTTTGTGGAGAGGATGCTGGAATCTCGGGACACACAAGTTGCCCGGAAACGGGTTCTGCTCGTAACAAGCGCGTGGCACATGAGACGTTCTGTGCTGATGTACAGGAAGTACGCGCCGAACTTGGAGATTATTCCTGCGGCGGCGGACTACGAAGCAACGGTCAATACGGGGCATCCGTTTTGTTTCAGGGATTTGTGGCCTGACGCAAACTATATCTTCTGCAATTCATATATCTTTAAGGAGTACCTTGGCTATTGGGGATATAGGTTGCTAAGGTGAGGATTAGGGCCTTTAAACTTTAAGAAATTGGGTAGACCGCTGTTTAGTTGTGTGGTTCCGGTAAAGGGGGCGCGTCCTTACATGGACGAGGCTTTGGAAAGCCTTTCGTCGCAGGGGATGGGAGATGATCTTGAGGTAATCATCCAGGATGGTGACGTGGAGCCGGATCTTGGTCAGAGCGATGCGCTGAACAAGGGGTTCGCCAAGGCGCGCGGCAAATGGCTCTTTTGGCTGAACGCCGATGACGTGCTGCTGCCGGGAGCGCTGGAAAAGGTTGTTAGGTGTTTTGAAACGAGAGCCCATGGTAATTGGATAGCGGGCAATACCAAATATATTGATGGAAATGGAATTGTTACGGATGTGCGACGCGATGCACGGTGGTATCCTTGGCTTAAACGATATTATACAACTTGGACAGGCGGGCCGAGTGCATTCTTTCACTACGATTTGTGGAGGCGATTAGGGGGCTTTGATGTGGGATTGCGTTTTATGATGGATATTGATTTGTGGACGCGATGGGCGCGTGCAGGAGAACGCTTTATAGGATTGCACGACTATTTATGGGGATTTAGAATTCATGCGGGCTCTCGGACAATGGGAATGGGTCCGAAAAAAGAGTATTGGAAAGAACGGCTACATTTATGGAAGAAGCACGGGCTTTCACTTCAATGGTTTTGGCGAGGTTTAACGCGTGGTAGCCAAATTCTGGATGGCAGTTATATCTGTCGACATCGAGATCGTGTCAGATTGCGTGGGAAAAGTTTCGCGATTGATAGCTATGATGAAACGAGATGACCGAATTGACTATCTCAAAGCGGTGGCATGCATATTGGTTGTGTGTTGCCATGTTTTTATAAGCAGAGTAGAGGTGGCGGATTCTTCCAAGTGCTGGAGTGCGTTATGGCTCCTTGCTTATACGATTTGTATTCCGTTATTTTTTGGCATTGCGGGATGGTTGAACCATGAAGAAACTTTGCGTGCATATTTGGCGAAGAAAACTCAGAGGATACTTGTCCCATTTTGTTTGTTTTCCCTTCTAAAGATTTTATACTCGATTTTCATATCGTCTCATTATGCGCATGGTGGCGCTATTTTGTTTCAGATTGCAGATGCATTTGTTTTTGGGCGGTTGTATTGGTTTGCCTATGCCATATTCGGAGTCATGATGTTGGCGCCTTTATTTTGGAAGTTATCAAACATCCGCCTTGTTGCTGTTTTTGGGATCTCCATAGTATTATCTTTACTGTCAAAATATTTTCCGGCATGCTTGCAGGTTAATGCGGTTTTTTCATTGCTCCCGTGTTTTATTGCCGGGATGTTTGCAAGGCGAATGTGCGCTCCGCGTTTTCTTGATTCGCGAGTTGGTCGATTGTGCAAATACGGCACGTTGATTATGTCGTGCATTGGGGCGATACTTTATCTTGTCTATCTTTTCTCGTGGGCAACATCATATGCTATTCCCAATAAGGTTTCTTATTTCTTGGCCGCAGTATCTTTAATAGTGCCTTTAATTTGGGGTATCTCGCACTTACCGCAAGGAATTGCATGGTTGGCATTTATTGGCCGAAATTCTTGGGCCATTATGTTCTTTGACTCATTTTTTAAGGCGGTACTCATACATGTGTTTGATACCGCATATTCAACGGCCTTGGTAATTCTGTTTGACGTTCTCTTATCTGCGCTAGTATGCAGATTGTTGATGCATGTTCCGGGTTGTTTTATATTTGGTGTGACGACCAGATGATTGATATCGTTTATATTGGTAATGGGGATTATGCTATGGCAATCCGCGTGTCGGCGGAGAGCGCATTGCGGCGGGCGGCATGTCCCCATGACATTCGCATCCATGTGGTGACTGACGATCCTTTTTTCCCCGAAATAGGATATGACATTCGGCGTTGGAAGGGATTGAAAGGTGAGGCGTGGCATGGAACGGAGTTGGTTTGGTCTCGGATTGATTTCGCAGAGCTTTTCCCCGAGTGCGATTGGGTCGTGTCATGCGATGGCGATACGTTATGGAGGACGGATCCTGCTGATCTCTGGGCCTTGCGCGATGAAAGACTTTTGTTGCAGGCGAGCAGGGATGTGACTGCGGCTGATGGCGGTACCTTCGAACATTATTCCTGGTGGGAACGGAACGGTCTGTACATGCCGGTTGAGAAATGCTATTGCTGCGGGCTGATGTTGCTGAACCTGAAACGGATGCGAGATGAATGTTTTTCTGGAACGTGTCGTCAGTTTATCGCCGACCATCCAAATCCTCCGATGCGGGAGCAGACGGTCTTGAGTTATGTCGCACGCGATGCAAGTGCCGCACTGCCTCCGGAATGGGGGGTGTTCAGCTTTTGGCATACCGACGTTGAGTATCCAAAGCTTGTTCATTATGTGCAAGATCTGCCGTGGAAGCGCGATAAGGTCAACAGATTGATGAGTGACATTGTACTTGAATGGTGGAGGGAATGCGACAGGATTGGCCTGACGGATCGATTTATTGGTTACAGAGGCTGCCGAAGCGCGTTGGATTACTTTTGGCGCCGAATCGTTTATGTGCTAATGAAGCCATTTGCCAGTATGATTGACAGGATAAGTTGGCTCCGCCCTCACTTCAGGAATGCGCGAGGCCTTCGTAAATGAATCAGAAAATCCATATTGTTCCTGGAGTGAGAGAAAACGGTAGCGGCATTGTTGTCGCATCAAAACTGCTTGCGGCCGAACATGGTGCCATGATGGTTGACGCTGGCAGTTGCTACAGAGACGAGTTGGCAGTGGCCAATGAGGTTTGGGTGCATTCGCTCTGGACGTTTAAGATTTGGCGCGCTTGTTGGAATGTCATTCAGGAGCGGAAGAGATTGGTGCGAATGCTTCATGGAAATGTGGATCCGGTGCGGCTCAAGTATCATGGCTGGAAGAAGTGGCTGGTCGGACCAATTGAACGGTATTTTCTGCGGAAGGCGGATGTGGTGGTTGTGACGTGTGCGGCAGAGGCGGCGTGGATCCGTGCCTATGAGCCGCACGTGAAGAAGGTGGAAATTGTGGACATTAAGCGGTTCTTCAATTTGAACCGTGTAGAACGTGTGGAGCGTGTAGAGGGGCGATCGTTGCATTTGCTCTATCTCGGTCGGCAGCATCCATTGAAGGGCGTTGAGTATCTTGAGGAGGCGGTCAGAAGTTTGGAGTCTGGCGTTGAGAGTTCGGAGTTGGGGGTTCCGCGTTCAGGATTGAAATCCAAATCAGAGAACTCACAACTGGAACTAAGGATCGTCTCAAACGCCTTCGGCGAGGAGAAGGAAAAGGTATGGGACTGGTGCGACGTGTTGGTGTTGCCGACGCTGAGCGAGAATTTTGGCCTTGTCATTGCCGAGGCGCTGGAGAAGGGGAAACGCGTGATTACCACCGACGGAGCACCGGCGTGGGGAGATGACTGTTTGGAGACCAAAGTTTGGAGTCTGGAGTCTGGGAAAGGGTCGATCTGGAGCGGATATGGAGGAAGGCTGATTTATCTCAAGGGATACAGGGATGGCAGCAGAGATGTTCGAGTGAAGTTGTTGCGCCGGGCAATTGAGGGGTTGTGCGCATGAGCGGAAAGATACATGTAGTTATGGTGGCGGATGGCCCTTACATGAAGGGACTTGAAGTCGCCAAGACGAGCATGATTGAAAGCTGCAAGAATCCTTCGCAGATCGAGTTCCACATCTTCGGGAAAGACGAGGGACTGGATGCGCGGTTCCGTTCCGACTTCGGCACATACAAAGGCTCGTCGATGGCGTTTCTCCGTCTGTACCTCGGTGAACTGCTGCCAGATGTTGACTGGGTGGTCTATTCCGATGTTGACACCGTTTGGTGACGAGATGTATCCGAACTGTGGAAACTGCGAGATGCGACGAAAACAATACAGTGGGTATGGAGTTCGGCGTTCGAGTTTGTGGAGTGGTGCAATGCGCGAGGCGTTTCGCTATCGGATTTTGACAATCGTAGGTATGGATGTAGCAGAGTGTGCCTCATAAATCTCAAGCGCTGGAGGAGCAAGAGAGTACTGCAACGTTGTCGGGAGTTCGTGGCGCGGTACGGAATCCCCAAATACGCCGACCAGGACATCCTCAACGCGGTGCTTTTGGACGGTATCGGGATGTTGCCTGATTACTGGGACGTGATAATCCCAGCTCCTGAGACGCCACGCGAATGCGTGCTTCACATCACAGGCTCCGGACGATGCTTTGCGCGGCCGTACTCCGGTCGCATCGCGCAGTACCGGTACTGGGAGCACCTCGCGCGTGGACGCGAGGATTGGCGCACATGGTCGTTGCCGTTCTATCTGCGCGATTGGATGATACGGTTGTGTCTGCCGTTTGCCGGAGGACTTCTGCGCGAACGGATCAGACGGCATTTTGCCTGGCGGTGGTTCCTGCGGTACAGGGTGTGAGGAGTCGGGTTTGACCTAGGTCAGACGTTCCTCGGACCTAGGTCAAACGCCGCTTCGGTCTGCTTGAATGGCGTTGAAGAAAACTTTCGCTTGCTTTTGGAGGCCGGATTTGATATCTTACGCACCTGTTTTCCGTCTGGATCAGGCCTTTAACCGACTGCCTGACCGGTGAGGAACACAGAAAAGGATAAGAAAAATGCCAAAGATGAAAACTAAGAAGTGCGCCACTAAGCGCATGAAAAGGTCGGCCACGGGGAAGGTCCTGCGTTCGCAGGGCGGCAAGGCGCACCTGAACGGCTACAAGAGCCGTACGCGCAAGCGCAATCTCCGCGGTACGACGGTCACTGACAAATCAGTCCAGAAAACCATGCTGCGCATGCTGCAGGGTGCTTGATAAGAGAAGGAGATAGAGAAAATGTCACGTGCAACCAACGCACCAGCGTCCCGTGAACGCCGCCGCCGCCGGCTTGAGCTCGCCAAGGGCTTCCGCGGTCCGCGCAGCAAGAACTTCCGTCAGGCCACCGAGGCCGTCGATCGCGCCCGCAGACTGGCGACGATCCACCGCAAGCTCAAGAAACGCGACTTCCGCCAGCTCTGGATCGCCCGCATCAACGCGGCTACGCGCGCCGAGGGGATCAGCTACTCCAAGTTCATCGCCGGTCTCACCAATGTCGGCGTGATCCTGAACCGTAAGATGCTTTCCGAGATTGCGATCAACGACCCCGCCGGCTTCAAGGCGCTCGTCGATCTGGTGAAGAAGGCATAAAGCAAATCGGCGCAACCGCCGGTTGAGGGAGGGGCCGCAACATCGTTGCGGCCCTTCTGTTTTCTTTTCGCCGCGCCATCAAGGCAATTGTGGTATAATTGCATGCCATGAAACGACTAATTCTTCTTTGCGGCGTTCTGTGTGGCCTGGTGGCCTCCGCCGAAGGCCTCGGCAAGGCGCTCGGGCAGCGGTTCCTGCCGCCTGCATCCGACATGCTTACGTTCACTACGATTTCGCAGAAGCTGCATGAGATGGATGTGGATGCTGACCAGGCCTGGACCAGATGCACCGACCGCGCCGCCTACGATGCGCGCCGCAAGATGATGCATGCGCAGATGATGTCCGCCCTCGGCGAATGGCCCGAGCGCACGCCGCTCAACGCACGAACTTTCGCCACGGTGAGGCGGGAAGGCTACAGGATCGAGAAGATGGTGTTTGAGTCAATGCCTGGGCTCTTTGTGACCGCGAATCTGTTCATCCCCGAGTCTCCGGCGTTCAAGGCGCCTTATCCTGCAATCGTGATGAGCTGCGGCCATGCCGACACAGGCAAGGACTGCGACATCTATCTGCGCGCATGCGTGATCGCCGTGAAGCAGGGCTTCGTCGCGCTTATGTACGATCCATACGAACAGGGCGAGCGGCGCGAATTCCCCGGAATAGGCTCCACGCAGCACCACAACATCATCGGCGTGAAAGCGTCGCTGCTGGGCTGGTCTATGCCGATGCTCCGCATCTGGGACGGCATGCGCGCCATCGACTGCGCCGAGGCCCGTCCTGAGGTGGACGCCACTCGCATCGGTTTCATGGGGCAGAGCGGAGGCGGCACGATGACCGCGCTCATGACGGCGGCGGATTGGCGTCTCAAGGCCACAGCTCCGAGCTGCTATCTAACCTCGCTTCGGCACCTTTGCGAGAGCATGGGTCCGCAGGATGCCGAGCAGAACATCTTCAGCCAGCTCGCATTCGGGCTGAACCACACGGGCTACGTGCTGCTGCCCGACACAAAGGTCGCAGTGACATGCCGTTTCCGGGACATGTTTTCCATCTACGGCACCCTCGACCTCTTCCGCACAGTCATGACGGTGGCTAATGCGGTCGGTACGCCAGACCACTACGCACTCAACTCCGCGCCCGGTCCGCATGGCTGGACGGAGTCAACCGAGACCGCTTCCGTCGATTGGATGCGCGTCTGGCTCAAGGGTGAACGCCAGCTGCTTCCTCTCGACTGCATGAAATACCGCCAGCTTGACATCGGCTTCAACGTCAAGGAGGTCGAACTGGGGCTTAAGGGGGACGAGCGCGGAGTCACCCCAACCGGGCGCACGATGGACCTTCCCGGCGCGCGCGACATCCACATGATCCTGCGCGACAGGCTGTCGGCAGCCATCAAGGCACGGCCGGAGCGTTCGGCGGCGGAGCGCAACGCGCTTGCCGCGAAAATGGCCGGCGTGAAGATGCCTGCGGAAATGAAGGCTGCCGTCAAGGAACTGTCGGCGGCGGATGTGGATGGGGCGAGGCTCACACGTCTCGCGTTTGTCTATCCTGATGGACTGGAACTTCCAGCCTGCTGGCTTGAGCCGGTTAAACCTGACGCCTCAAAGCCACCCGTGCTGCTGGTCGGGCAGAAGGGGCGCGCGGACTGGGCGGCGGAAGCGCAGGCCCGTCTCGCGGAAGGGGCGTCGGTGCTCGTCGCCGACATAACCGGATATGGCGAGATCGGCAAGGCGAACGCGGTATTCTACGGCGCGAAGGAATGTCCAGAGGAGGGATGCTCAGTGATGCTCTATCTGATGGGAGAGTCGATGACCGGTCGCCGTGCGACGGATATGCTTGTGATGGCGGACTGGATCAAGGGCCGGACCGGTGCCGTGCCGGAGCTTTTCGCGCGCGGATCCGCGGCCATTCCGGCCGCTCACGCCCGTGCTGCGGCACCGGCGAGCTTCGCAAAGGTGTCGGTCGCGGATGCGCCGATGTCGTGGACGGAGTTCATCGAGAAGGGAGACACTGAGCATTATCGCTACACATACATGGTCGTGAACGGTCTCCTGCACTACGACTGGCCTGACCTGCTGAAGTGAGGAGACTGTAATCCACAGACGATTTCTGGTACAATACGTCACAATGAAAGAGGTGAAACAATGGATTCCGTTCTTGGCATGCTGATCTTCTCCGCCGGCGGTCTGGCCGGTGCGACATTTCTGCTTCCTGCGCGCGGCGTGAAGAGCTGGGCGTATGAGAGCTGGTGGTTTGTGTATGTGTTCGTTGGGCTTATTGTATGCCCGCCGCTCATCTGCTATTTCACCGTGCCGGACTTCTGGAACGTGGCCATGTTCGCGCCGGCGGCGGTGCTCTGGCGCTGTGCAGGATTTGGCGCGATGTGGGGTGTCGGCGCGCTCGCGTGGGGTCTCATGGTGCGTTATCTCGGCATCGGCCTCGGGCTTGCAATAGGTTGCGGTCTTTGCGCCGCCACCGGCACGCTCATCCCTCCGATCGCCACCGGCCAAGCCGCCGATCTAGTGAAGGATGCCGGAGCGCTCACGGTTCTTGGCGGCGTGATCGGTTCGCTTGTTGGAATCGTGTTCGTGGGGCTGGCCGGCAAGAGCAAGGAGGCCGAGATGCCCGAGGAGGAGAAGCGCAAGGCCGTTGCTGAGTTCGACTTCAAGAAGGGCATAGTGACGGCGGTTATAGCTGGCGTGTTTTCGGCCGGGATGAACTTCGGCCTGCAAGGTGCCGAGGTCATCGAGAATGCCGCCGTCGCCGCCGGCGCGAAGGAGTGCTGGCGCGGAATGCCCGTGATCATGGTCGTGCTGTGGGGCGGGTTCGTGGTGGAGCTTCTATGGTGCCTCCAGCAGAACTTCAAGAACAGGACGTTCGGCGACTACCTGCGGCCTTCCCTGCGCAACATCGCGCTGAGCAGTGCAATTGGCGTGATATGGGTGATGCAGTTCGTGTGCACGAAGTGCGGAGAACCGCTCATGGGTGAACTGAAGTACATCTCGTTCGCCGTGATGATGGCTTCGACCATCTTCTTTTCCACGCTCATCGGAGTGGCGCTTGGAGAGTGGAAGGGAGTTGGCAGGCGCACAAAGGCGTTTCTCACGATCGGCACGCTCGTGCTAGTGGCGAGCTTCTGCGTTATCTCAATCGGATCCAAGTAATCCGGTTCGCGCCGATTGTGCTATAATACACCGCATTATGAATATCGTCATTCTGCTGGGTGCGCCCGGTTCGGGCAAAGGCACGGTGGCGGCGAAACTCGCCGCCGAGAACGCTAATCTCAAGCATGTCTCTTCGGGAGACCTCCTGCGCGGCGCGGTCGCGAAGGGAACCGAGGCCGGGAAGGCCGCCAAGGGCTACATGGAAGCCGGAAAGCTCGTCCCGGACGAGCTGATCGCCACAATGATAAAAGACGTGATCGCAGAGTCGGCTGGCAATGTGACGATGCTGCTTGACGGCTTCCCGCGCAACGTGGCGCAGGCCGAGATTCTCGAGAAGACGGGCGCGGAGATTCGTTCCGTGGTGCTCCTCGACGTGCCGGACAGCATCATCCAGGATCGCATCGCCGGTCGCCGCACGTGCCCCAAGTGCAAGGCGGGCTACCATGTGAAGGCCCTGCCGCCTAAAGTCGAAGGCAAGTGCGACCATTGCGGCGCAGATCTCGTGATCCGCAAGGACGACAATCCGGAGACCGTGAAGGATCGTCTTGTCGTCTACCACCAGCAGACCGAGCCTCTCATCGCCTACTACAAGGCCAAGGGACTTCTGCGAGTGATTGACGGCGATCAGGGACCAGAGAAGAACGCAGCGGCGTTCAAGGCCGCGATGTGAAGGTTGACATCAAGACAAAAGAGCAGCTCTCGCGGATGCGCGAGGCCTGCCGCATGAGCGCGGAGGTGCGAGACCTCTGCGCTCGCGCCGTGGTGCCGGGGATGCGCACGCGCGAGATCGACGAGATCGTGCGCCGGTACTGCGCAGAACATAAGGTGCAGGCGAGCTTCTACCGCTACGAGGGCTTTCCGGGCCACATATGCGTGAGCGTGAACGACGAGGTCATCCACGGCATCCCAGGCGACAGGATCATCGAGCCAGGCGATCTGGTGAAGACGGATGTCGGCATCAAATATGCCGGCTACAACGGCGACACCAGCCGCACGGTAATGGTTGGCGTGACAGACCCTGAGGTTATCCGTCTTGTGGAGACGACTAAGCGCTGTCTCGCCGCCGGCATTGCAGCATGCGGCCCCGGCGTGCATCTGGGCGATGTCGGCTACGCCATACAGAAAGTAGCGGAGGATGCTGGATTCGGCATCGTGCGCGACTGGATCGGTCACGGAGTCGGGCGCACGGTGCACGAGGATCCTCAGGTGCCCAACTACGGAAAGCCGGGCACCAAGCTTGTCCTCAAGCCCGGAATGACCATCGCCATCGAGCCGATGATAACCATGACCAAGACCGGCGAAAAGACGTATGTGGATGGTGGCAACGGGTGGACGGTGATAACCAAGGACCATTGCCTCGCCGCGCATTGGGAGCATACTGTGGCCATCACCGAGCACGGCTGCGAGGTGCTTACCGTCCCAGCTGATTACCCCTGATGGACTTTCCTCGCCACGCTTGCGCCTACGCGGAGCGACTCGCAACGACTTGCGAGCCGTTCCGCCGCCAGCTTGAACCGGACGCGCGGGAGCTTGATGGTGACGATGGTTGTTCTGCCGACCCATTCGGCGAGCAGGATGACGCTGCCGGCACCTACGGACTTAAGCAGCGTTTCCCAGACCGCGTGCTCGTGATGACGAGTGACAGTTGCTTCATGAACTGCCGCCATTGCACGCGCAAGGGGATTCTTCGCGATGCCGAGGTGGTGCGCACAGACGAGGAGCTGCAGAACTGCGTGGGTTACGTCAAGGCACATCCGCAGGTACGCGACGTTCTGCTATCTGGGGGTGATCCTCTCGTGCTGCCGGATGGCGAGGTGCTTCGTTTTGTGGAGGCCTTTGCCGCGCTTGACCAGATAGAGGTGGTTCGTCTATGCACGCGCGCTCCATGCGTCAACCCTGAGCGCGTGACTGACGGGTTGGCCAGAAGTCTGCGCTCATGCGGTAAGGTGTGGGTGAATACGCAGTTCAACTGTGCTGGCGAAGTTACGCCTGATGCGACGGTAGCGTGTGGGAGGCTTGTTGATGCCGGGCTGCCAGTGTCCTGCCAGACGGTGCTTCTTGCGGGCGTGAACGATTCCGTTGAGGCGATGCTGGATCTGTTCCGGGCGCTACAGCGCGCACGTGTGAGGCCCTACTACGTGTTCCAGTGCGATCCGGTGGCTGGGATATCCCATTTCCGTGTTCCGCTGGAGAAGGCAAAAATGATTGCGGCGGAATGTGCGGAGCGGATTGGCGGCCTTGCGTTGCCGCGCTTCGTGGCAGACATTCCCGGCGCCGCGCGCAAGATTCCCGTAGAGGAACTTTAGTGTCGCCAAAAAGAGCATGGGCTTTGCTCTTATGTATGCTATAATAGGCGGCATGAAAAGAACGCTGATCGTACTGTCGCTGTGCATGTTCGCCTGCGCGCTCCTTGAGGCCGCACCATCCGCCAAGAAGCTGGCAAAGTCCCGCAAGCGGATGCCTGTGCCTGAGATGTCCCGTAGACGGATTGCCGAAATCGCATCGTATCTGCCGGAGGAGCCTGCGGCGGACGGTGCCCGCATCTCCGACCGAAAGGCATGGGAACGGCTGGCGGAGCTGCCGAGCGCGGAGAGGATCATCGCGCGCGCCGAGAAGGTGCTGAAGCTGCCGGTGCCTGAATGTTCTGACGACCTTTACCTTGAATACTCCAAGATCGGCGTGCGCACCGACTACCAGATACCTTACAACAAACGCATAGGAAACGCGCAGCTGCTTGCTACGGCGGAGTGCCTGGAGAACAAAGGGCGCTTCTTGCCGAAGTTGATCGAGTACATGGAGACGCTCTGCGCCGAGCGCAGTTGGGTGATGCCGGCGCACGACCGCGGGCTGCGCACATTCGACGGCAAGGAGTTCAACGTTGACCTCGGTGCAAGCGCGAGGGCGCAAGGCTGTGCATGGATTGTTTCGGCGCTGAAGGGAGTCCTGCCCGAGGCGCTCTCCGCGAAGGTGAAGCATGAACTTGATCGGCGCATCTTCTCGACCTACCGCTCCTGCTGGTCGCGTACTTCCGGATTTTCACCGCTTGGTTGGTTCAACGGGCCGGCGAACTGGACCGCCGTGTGCCATTGCGGGGTGGTTCGCGCGGCGCTGGCCGTGGTGGAGAACCGCATGGAGCGTGCTACGTTCGTCGAGACGGCGGAGCGGATGCTGCCGTTCTACATCGCGGGTTTCCCGGCGGATGGCTACTGCTCTGAAGGTATGGGATACTGGGACTACGGATGGGGGCACTACATGCAGCTGGCGCTGTCGGTACTGGACGCGACCGGCGGCAAGGTGGATCTCTGCAGAGACCCCAAGACGAAAACGATCATGGCGTTCGGCACGGCGTGCCAGCTCACCGAAGGGCATGCGCCGGACTTCGCCGACGGAGGCGGTAAGGTGTCGGACTATGTACTGCTCCTCGGGCACCGGCGCTGGCCCGACCTCTCGCTTACCACGTCCGCCCTCGGCCACGATCTCCTGTACGGCGGCGCGGAGGTGTTTACGCTGAGGGCATTCGGGCAACTCGACGGGTTGCCGGAAGGCCATGTGGATCCGTTGCCGATGCGCAACACTTTCCCCGATGGGCAGGTATGGGTGTTCCGTCCCGATCCGAAGGAGAGTGCAACGGCGTTCACGGTTGGGCTTAAGGGCGGGCACAACGCAGAGTTCCACAACCACAACGACGTAGGCTCCTACGCGGTGATGTTTGGCGGAGTGCTGCTCGCCGGCGATCCAGGCGGCACGGAGTACACGGCGCTCACTTTCAGCGAGAAGCGCTACACGATTCCGGTCATCTCTTCTTATGGTCATCCCGTGCCGGTGCTGAACGGATGCTATCAGGAGCCAGGCCGGGAGTATGCGGCGCGGATACTCTCCACGTCGTTCTCCAACGACCAGGAGCGGATTGTGATGGAGATCGGCGGCGCATACCCGAAGAAGGCGAAGGTGAGGAGCAATGTGCGCACGTTCATATACGACAGGCCCGGTCGGAAGTTCACAGTTACGGATCGCATCCAGTTCAAGATGCCGGGCAAAGTCTCGGTGCCGATCCTCACATTCGGTTTCATTGAGCCGAAGCAGCAGAAGGGTCAGTTCCGCCTCAAGACGAGTGATGGCGATGCGCTGCGGGAGTGTGATGTGGCGATTGAGGTCAAGGGGGCGGACTGGAAGCTTTCAGAGGGCAAGCGCGTGGACAACCCGAACCGCCGTGCGCCGATGCGCTATGCGATCCTCGTGGACGGCCCGGTGCCAGAGGCGGAAATCAGCGTGACGTTCGCCGCAGACGAAGAGGTCATCGCCGCCGCCATCGCAGCTGAAGCGCCGCCGCCGGATGCCGCAGAGAACGAACTTGAGACGAAGGATGGTCCGCTCCTCTTCGACGAAGAGGCGGGCGTGAAGGCGGCGATCGTGTATGGCGGACTTGAGGAGCGCGTGCTTGCGCGCGAGGTGCAGTGGTACCTCGGCGAGATGACCGAGGAGCGCTTCCGCCTAGTCGAAAAGGAGCCTGAATCCGGTCCAGCCATAGTCATCAAGGTCGATCCAGCGGAAGGGCGCGTGGTCACGCAGAAGAATCGGGTGATCATAACTGGCCATGGCGACGGACTCTCACGCGCCGTCACCCATTTCCTCGAAGGGCTTGGCATTCGCTTCCTCATGCCCGGCGAGAATGGGCGCGTGATCCCCGGCAAGGCGAAGGTGAACTATCCCGACTCCGACTGGCGTGAGCCGCCGAGCGCAGCCCCGCTTGCGGAGGCCCCCAAGCCGGACAGACGCAAGCTCATAGCGCTGCTCAAGTCGCCAACGCCTGTCCGCCGCGACTTCTACGCATGGCATGGGGTGGATGCTACGAAGATGCCTCATCCAACGGCGGACGGCTGGGATTTGTACCGCACGGTGAAGGGCGTGGATGCCGCAGATGCGGCGTCATGCGAGGAGTTGCTTGTGGATTTCCGCCGCGCGGCGTATGGCCCAGCGGCGCGCATCATGAACGAGTATTTCGCAGAACGGGCAAAACCAGCGCCAGACACTGCCAAACTGCGCGAGATACTGGAACGCGCACTTGTGGAGACGGCGCACGAGCCGCCCATCTCCGCGCGAATCCGCGCCATTGCCGACAGCCTATGACGTGTAGAGAAATGCACAGCGGGATGTGCATAACCAGTTCGCATCTGTCGATATTAGAATGCCGCCTGCAACGTGGCATTCTGCTATAATGTAGCGCATATGGAAGACGATATAAAGACACCACCCCATAGCGCTGAGGCCGAACGAGGCGTGCTTGGTTCGATACTGCTTGACGCCGAATCCGGCGAGGATCTGCGCGTGCTCGACCTCTGCCTCACGAACGGCCTGGAGCCAGACTCGTTCTACGATCCGCGCAACCGAATCCTTTTCGAGACGCTTCTTGAGATGTCGCGGGCTACCCAGCCGGTGGACGCCGTGACGCTCAACGTGAAACTCCGCGAAACAGGGAGAATCGAGGCAGTTGGCGGGGTGACTGTTGTGGAGTCGCTGCTCGCCTCCACTCCTACCTCCGCTCACGCGGAGTATTACATCGACATCGTCCGTCAGAAGCATCTTCTTCGCAAGCTGATAAACACGGCCCGCGAGACGGAGCGCAAGTGCTTCAGCGGCGACGGGCGCAACGCCGACGTGATTCTCGGAGAGGCGGAGACGGCGTTTCTCGGAATTGGCGGGGAGGCATCCGTGAAGACGGACTGGAAGAGCGCCGTCGACCGTACGTTCAAGTCTATAGAGCGCCTGTTCGAATCGAAAGGGATGATCGAGGGCCTGCCGACCGGCTTCCAGCACGTGGACGAGAAGCTGCTTGGGCTGAAGAAATCGGAGATGATCGTGATAGCGGCGCGCCCTTCGGTGGGCAAGACGTCGTTCGCGATGAACATCGCCGAGTGCGTGGCTATGGGACGCGACATCAATGGACGCAAGTTCGAAGGCGAGAATGGCCGCCCCCACCCGGTGCTTATCTTCTCCCTTGAAATGGATGTGGATTCGCTGACCAAGCGTATGCTCTGCGGGCGTGCGCATGTGAGCTCCTGGCGCATATCCCGCAATCTCATGGTGCAGTCCGAGAAGGCGGGCGCCACCGCTGCGCTGATCCGCGCCGCAGGAGAGCTGAAGCAGGCGCCGATCTACATCGACGATGCGAGCGGTCTCGACATCTCCGACCTCCGCGCCCGCGCCCGTCGCATGAAGCGGCAGCACGGGATAGAGCTTATCGTGATCGACTACCTCCAGCTGTGCCAGTGCCGCGAGGCGTCGAAGCAGGGGCGGCAGATTGAGGTGAGCCGCATTTCGGGGCAGATCAAGTCGATGGCCAAGGAACTTCAGATACCGGTGATCGTTCTGTCGCAGCTGTCGCGCGCCAACGAGCAGCGCGGCGACAAGAACGAGGTGCCAAAGCTATCCGATCTGCGCGACTCCGGCGCCATCGAGCAGGATGCCGACGTGGTTATGATGCTGCGCCGCCCGTCGATGGTGCGCGCAACACGCGACAATGTGGACACGCAGAATCTCGCGATCGTGGATGTCGCCAAGCACCGCAACGGCGAAACCGGCGACGTGAAGATGAACTTCTTCCGAGAATTCGTGCGTTTCGGCGACCGTTCACAGAAGGACGAGACGGCCGAGGCGGAGGATGTTCAGCGGCGGATGGACGAGGCCGAGGCGGCGCGCATGCCTGAGATGCACCAGAGCGAGATCATCGAGGCGGAATTCTTGTGACGGAGGGACTTGGAATGCTTCATGTCGTAGCAACACCTATCGGCAATCTCGGGGACATGAGCGCCCGGGCGCTGGAATGCCTGAAGGCGGCGGATTTGATCGCCTGCGAGGATACCAGACGCACCTGGCAGCTGCTCTCCCACTTTGGGATTCCGCGCCCCGAGATGCTCTCCTACCGGCAGGGGAACGAGGAGCGCATCGCCGAGACGGTGGTCGCGGCCGTGAACGCCGGGCGCGAGGTCGCGCTCTGCTCCGACGGCGGCTATCCCGGCATATCGGATCCCGGCTACCGCCTGATTCGCAAATGCGCCGCCGAGCGCGTTCCATACGACGTGATTCCCGGCGCAAGCGCGGTGAACGTGGCGCTTCTCATGAGCGGGCTTTCCACCAGCTCCTTCACGTTCAGGGGGTTCCCGCCGCGTGGACCGGGTGCGCTCCGCAATTGGTTCGCCGAGGAGAGGGATAGCGACCATACCCTCATATGCTACGAGTCGCCGTTCAGGGTGGGGGCAACCCTTCAGGCGGCGTTCGATGCGCTTGGCGACCGCGAGGCCGCCGTATGCATAGAGCTTACGAAACTGCACGAACGCGTTTCGCGCGGCTATCTGAAGGATTTGGCCGAGGAGTTCAGGGACGCGAAGGTGAAAGGCGAGGTCGCACTCGTAATCGCCGGCGCAAACCCGAAATTCGCCCGCCCGGCCTGCTGAAAAGATTCCCCCGCGAAAAGTACGCACGATGAGTGCACATGAAAGAAATGGGCAGGCCTTTTCGTCGGAATCACAGGGGCGGTAGAGTCCCGAAAAAAAAAATAAAAAATTTCGCTTGCATTCGGAGGCGGGATATGGTACCTTTCATCGCGTCAACAGAAGAGTCGGCCCTCGTAGGGGGCGGATTCCTCCGTCGTCAACGAGAACAACAAAGGAAAAACGAAATGAAAACATTGAAGTTTATGCTTGCGGCGGCCACGGCCATCGGCCTCGCCTCCGCGTCGCAGGCCGCAGGCCCGTATGACGGGTCTACGGACTTCGAGAGCGATACGCTCAACTCCACGATCACCACGAGCGATGGTTACTGGACCGTTCCGACCGGCGCTGAGGATGGCGACTACACTGTCGTATCCGGCGTGCCGAGTTCGGCGCTCCGTTCGGCCGGCGCCGCTTCGGCGTTCACGACCACTCCGGCGCAGGTTCTCCAGCTCGAGGGTGGCACCGATCCGCTCACGCGCAACATCCAGGCGACTGGAGCTGCGGTGGATCTGACGGCTGGCGACGTGTACATCGATACGCTCGTCCAGTTCACGGTGACGCCTGCTGGCGATACAGTTACGGCTGGTGCTTCCGACAAGCTCCTTATCTACCTCAAGGAAGACCTGACTGAAGGTTCGGAAACAACGAATCTCATGGTCAAGGCTTGTGCATATACGGCATCCCCTCGGCCGGGGGTGGCAGCAACGTTTGTAACAAACGACATCCCACTTACAGCAGTAGTTGAGCCTGGCACGTGGTATAACCTCAGAGTGAAGTCATATGTTGACGATGCTGGTGTGCTTTTGTTTGAGGTCTATCTCAATGGTACACGATTGGCTTCGACAACATCGCTTTATTCAGGCGAGGAAGTCCTTGGCACGGTATTCCCTGCTCTTACTGGCATGGGAAGCACATCACTCACGTCCGTCGGCTTTGCTGGTTCGGGTGCGGTGGATGACCTGCTGTTCACAACGTTCAATCCCGACTATACGGTCGTAGATTTCTATCTCGCCCTTGTTGATGCCAATGGCGGTATTCCTGGCAATGTGTCCTATTCTACCTCTGGTGACAGCGGCACCTTGGGTGTTGCAGCGACGGGCGCGAATGGCCAGCAGATTTTCTGCGCCTATGATGCGAACAATGGTTCGCCGTCAGTCACGGTTACCTACACCTTGAGCAGCGGCTTCATTGCTTCTTGGAGCAACGGCACCACGGCCAACGGAAACGACACGTTTGCTCCTGCCGCCGGCACCAAGTACACGCTCACGGTTACGCCTGAAATCACTGCAGTCGACTTCACGTTTGCGCTTGGCACGGGCGTTAGCGGTGTGACGTGGACGCTCAACGGCACCACGCAGTCGGGCCTTACCGCACAGGTCGCGGCAGGCGATGTGCTTGCGATCACGGGTGTCACATATGCTGACTGGTATGTGGGTACGGGCGATTATGTAAAGAACTGGACCAAGACGCTTGCCGCCGCTGATGTGGCTGAGAACTTCACCTACACGGTCGCTGCCGAAAAGGCAACGGGCCCTGTAATCATCGCCGACAGCACGACGGCTGCCGATCTCGGCATCACGAACCCGAAGTTCGCCAATGATTCCGCTGCTCAGCTCTCCAAGCTCGCTACCTGGGCGCAGAGCCTTACCACGCCTCTCACCATTGCGCAGGTCAATGCGATGACCTTCGCTGATGGTGATTTGAACTCTGAGGCGTTCCTCCTGAACTGCGAGAACAGCGCCGAGGCCGTTGCGGCTGCCAAGGCAGAGTTCAAGTTCTCGGCTATCACTCCTGGCACGGTGCCGAGCGTAGACACGCCGACGCGTGGCTATAACGTTGAGCCGGTTATCTATGGTGGCGCAACGCTTGATGCCATCACTGTGACACCGGCGACGAGTGCGCACAAGTTCTACAAGGCTGTGCTTACGAAGTAAGCGGGTCTGAACAGAACGATACAAAGGAGGCGCTGCGGAAACGCGGCGCCTCTTTGTTTTGCGGAAGTGCGGTCGATGGGGGTGTGACGGCCGCTTTATCAAAGCGGCGGCATCCCGGCCTTGGGGTTGGGGCAAATCCGTTCCACCGCCCACCAGAGAGCGTTCTGCCGTGCGGACACCCCGAAATCCGCATGTGGACACTCCGACCCC
>CAMPAA010000015.1 GCA_946631345.1 uncultured Verrucomicrobiota bacterium | reverse complement strand
ATCTCGTCCAGCTCCTGCGGCTTGGAGTCCAGTTCGGTGCGGATGCGGGCGCACGCCTCGTCCAGCAGGTCAATCGCCTTGTCAGGCAGGAACCTGTCCTGGATGTAGCGTGAGGAAAGCACGACCGCATTCACCAGCGCGGCATCCTGGATGTGGACGTTGTGGTACTTCTCGAAGCGTTCCTTCAGGCCACGCAGGATGGAGATGGAATCCTCCTCCGTTGGCGGATCGACCTGCACCGGCTGAAAGCGCCGTTCGAGGGCGGCGTCCTTCTCCATGTATTTGCGGTACTCGTCAAGTGTGGTTGCGCCTACGCAGTGCAGTTCGCCTCGCGCGAGCATCGGCTTGAGCATGTTGCCGGCGTCCGAGCTGCCTTCCGTCTTGCCTGCGCCTACGATAGTGTGTATCTCGTCTATGAAGAGGATGATCTTCCCCTCCGACTCCTTGATGGCCTTAAGCACGGCCTTAAGCCGCTCCTCGAACTGTCCGCGATACATTGCGCCAGCCATCAGCGCCGTCATGTCCAGAGAGAACACGGTGCGGTCCTTCAGCCCTTCCGGAACGTCGCCTCGCACTATACGCTGCGCGAGCCCCTCCACTATGGCCGTCTTGCCGACGCCGGGCTCACCGATCAGGACAGGGTTGTTCTTCGTTTTTCTCGACAAGATCCTGATTACGTCACGGATTTCCGTGTCGCGGCCAATCACGGGGTCAAGCTTGCCTGTGCGCGCCCGCGCCGTAAGATCGTCGCCGAACTTCTGCAGAGGGTTCTTGGTATCCTCTTCAATTGGATTGACTTGTTCATTCATGGTTCATGTCTCCTTCTCGGCACTCCTCATGCATCCGCCGTGCCAAACCGACAATACGTCCGCAGTCGTGACAATATGTCACACTCCGGCGGCACACTTGTGCCATTTGCGCAACACCGCTATGCGCCGCGCTATCAGGAATAGCGGGAAAGATGACGGTCCAGCAACTTGGCAAGACGCGTCTCCAGCCAAGGTGTCACCTTCCATGCGTCACGGAGATTCAGATATTCCGAAACCACCCCAGACTGTCCCGACTTCACGCCGTATTCGCACTTGAGCATGATATTGCGTGCAGTCGCGTCAGGCGAAACGAACTCCACCACCTGCGTGCGGAAGCCCAGAATCCGCATTATCATGGCCCGGAAAGCATCTGTGAGGAGATCGCAGAGCCGTTCACGGAGAATGTTCTGCCTGAGGAGCCCCGCGAAATCGCTCTGTGCGCGCCCGGTTGAGCCGCCTATCACCTTCTGCAGCTCATGCTGGCAGCACGGCGCGCTTAGCACGTAGCGCGCTTTCCATTCAACGCCCTTCGCCAAAGCCTCGTCCGTCGCCGTGTCGCAGGCATGCAGTGATACGACAAGATCAACATGGTCCAGACCCTCCGGCATCGCATCGCGCCCGTCAAGGGCGGCGAGATCGCACTCCACGAACGTCACCCTGTCGGCGACGTCCAGACGCTCTGCCATGCTTCGCGCCGCCGACACCACATCGCTCCTTCGGTCGATGCCGACAACGCGCACATCCTTGAAGCCCATCGCCTGCGAGAGGAAAAACCAGAGCGAAAGCGTGAGATACGCCTTTCCGCATCCGCAGTCAACTACCGTAAACGCCTTGCCAGGCTCCTCGGCGACAGTCTCTCCGACGATGCGCAGGAACTCGTTCACCTGGTCGTACTTGCCGCGCATCGAGGCGCGCACCTTCCCCTCGCCGTCTGCAATCCCGATCGCCTTCAGGAGCGCAGCGGAGTCGAATGAGGTAAGCGGCTGCTTCTTGACGCGGTCGTGCGGCTGCACCGTAACTTCGCGGTTCATCTCGGCGGAGCGCGACACGAGTACATGCCCCTTCTTCGTAACGCGCACGTGCAGGTCGCCCTTCGCCGTCATCAGATGCATCTCGCGCGCACCCTTCTGCGCGATGATCTCCTCCAGTCCCTCCGCCGCTCCGGCGGCGTCGAAGTTCTTCACGCGCACCTGTCCCTCGTCCGTCATCTCCGCCTGAAACTTGCGCACACCGCCTATCTCGACAGGCCGCATCACGATCTTGAAAAGCTTGCCGTTCCTGCGCACGGTCTGGACAATCTTCATGAAGCCATCGCCCATAACGCGGGCGCGGATTTCGTCTTGCAGCTGCGGATCAAGTTCAAATCGTTCCATCAAGGTCTCCGGTCATAGATGAAATAGTTTCTCGTAGCGTGGAAGCGGCGCAAGGATGCCGCCGGATTTCGCATAGTAGTCGGCGTCGCACTCAAACACGCCCCTTTCCGTGCGCGTCCAATGCGCATCCGGATGGGCAAGGTCCTTGCGCATCGTCTCCCAGTTGCGGAAGTTCTGGTGCCCGTTCGTCTCCACGAGGCCAAGGTCGCCAATGCCCGGAAACGCCGGCAGACGCGCCGCAACAGCCTTGTTCCATTCGACAAGCACTGGGCACACGGTGAGGTCTGCGCAGAAGCAAGGCACCTGCTTCTCGAACGCCGCCTGGGCAATCTTCATCGACATCGACATCGTCTTCGCTATCGGCTTCAGCGCCATTGCCCGGTATCCCATCCCGATGCGATCAAGGGCATCCTTCACCGTATGCGCGCTCTCGTCCGCCGCGAGCCGCAAAGGAATGTCGCTCACGTCGATGTCGGCATGTTCGTCGAACGGCTCCTCGATGATCGCCACCTGCTCATATGCACCTATCTTCTTCAGGTGGTCGATGAACCTGAAGAGCGTATCCTTCTTCTCGTAGCGTCCGTTCGCGTCGAAATAGTACGGCAGGCGGCCAGTCTTGGTGTACGGCGTGCGACAGTCCTTCAGCACGGCGTGTATCTGCGAAACGCGCGCAATGTCCCTCTCCAGCATCTCCTGCTGTGTGCCGGGCTGCCCAATCTTGATCTTCATGAAAAAGTATCCGGCATCCACGGCGCTCTTGATCTCGGCCGGTGGAACCTTGTACGAGAAGAGCGGGATCGAGGCGCATTTCGCGTGATGCTCCGCAAGCGACGGACGGTAGGCGGCCGGTATCATCTCGTCAAATCCAGCCATGCCGTTCTCGCGGGCGAAGAGCACCCATGCGGCGTTATCGACGGAAACCAGCGAATTCAGCGCGAACGTGGCGCGCAGCCTTGGATTGGACGTGACCGACTTGCCGTATTCCAACACCTGCGGCCACAACCAATCTGTCATCTCCACAGGCGAAGGGAAGGACCTGCCCTCGATGAGCCTGAGAGCATGCTGCGTCATCGCGAACATCATCGCGTTGCCGCCGTCCTCGGAGTTGGAAGCGAACACGCTCGCATCGCTCCACAGGCAGCTTTGCGTACCGAGGCCGATACCGAACCTGCCCGAATCCGCCCGCAGGCAGGAGGCGACGACCCACTCCTCCGTGAGATATCCGCCCTTGAACCCGAACGGCCGGACCATCGGCTCGCGCTCGAACAGGCAATCGGCGCTGCTGATGGATATCGGCCTGAACGGTTTGCCGCCCTTCGCCGCCGGGCTTGCGCATCCTGTGCCTGCAGCAGCCGTCGCAAGCGCGCCCATCCTGATGAAGTCTCGCCTGTTCATTTGCGCCCTTTCTTCGATGCGCCATTCCCGTGGCGCTGTTTGTCGCTCCTGTCAAGCTCGGTCAGCAGCGCCGCCGCCGCCGATATTTCAGCCTGGCGCTGCGAACCGGCTGTGGCGGTCGCCCGGCCAAGGCCTGCAACCTCTACGGTCACCGTGACCGTTGGCGCGTGCGAAGGACCTTTTACCTGATTTATGGTATACACGGGATGGCGCGAAGGTCTCATAGCCTGCGCCAGCACCTGAAGATGCCCCTTGGGGTTTGTCGCCCACTCGTTCAGCTTTTCGTCTATTGGAAGATGCAACCGGGCAAACACCGCCCTTGCCGCATCTATCCCGGCATCGAGCCAAACCGCCCCCATCACCGCCTCAAGCGCATCCGCGAGCACCTTGGCATGTGGTTGCAGAGGTGCCGCGCCAACGTTGCGCCTAAGGAATGAGCCGAGCCCGATTCGCTCGGCGGCGGCCGCAAGCGCGGCTCCCGACACGAGATGCGTGCGGCGTACCGTCAGCGGCCCTTCCTGCTCCCATGGATATGCGGCGAAGACTGCGTCCGCGCTCAAAAGGCCAAATACGGCGTCGCCCAGGAACTCAAGGCGCTGATTGTCCTCCACCTCAGGTCGATCCATGCGGCACGCCGGTGTCGTCAGCGCCGTCTCAAGGAGAGATGCATCAGAAAACTCATGGCCAAGCCGCCGTTCAAGCTCCGTCATTGCACTCCCCCGATCAAGGCCTTATGGACGAACCAGACCATCCAAGCTTGCGCGTCAGCACCGCATACGGGTTTACGGCATCAAGCTCCACGAGCGGAACGGTTGCGGACGACTTCGCTATTTCAAGCGTATCTCCGGCCGCAAGCGTGCACACCTGACGCCCGTCGGCGAACACGGCAGGCTCGTCCCCCGCCTCGCGCACCTCGACAGTGACGGCCATGCGAACGTCATCCTTCAGCACGAGCGGCCGAGAGGAGAGTGCGTGCGGGCATACAGGCGTAACCACGAACGACTGCGAAGCTGGCATAAGCACCGGACCGCCCGCCGCCAGCGAATAGGCCGTAGAGCCGGTAGGCGTTGCGATCACGAGACCATCGGCGACGAAGCGCGTTACCGGCTTTCCGTCCACGCTGAAATGGAGCCTGATCGCATGGCCTGTCACGCCACGCGACACGACCACGTCGTTGAGCGCGTTCACGCCGCGCACCGTCAGCGCGGTGCGGCGCGACACCCCGTAGCGCCCTTCAGCGAGGGCGCGGATGGCATCGTCGAAATGCGTCTCCTCTACCGAGGCGAGGTATCCGAGCGAACCGAGGTTAAGCCCCAGCAGCGGAATGCCGGGGAAGCGGTGGACGGCGGAAAGCATCGTGCCGTCGCCTCCAAGCACCACCACAACGTCGGGCGACGCTCCTCCGGCCTCCACGACCGTCAGCCCGCATCGCTGCGCAAGCGACACCAGCCGGTCGCGCACAGCTGGCGCGGCCGGCTTGGAGTCGTTCACCGAGAAGGCTACGGTCTTCATCCCTTACAGGCAGGTGCGGCGCGTGAATCTCTTCGCCAACTTCTGCGAGAAGCGGAGAGGACGGTTCACCGCCCAGCCACATGCGTTCAGCACTGCGCCAAGATCGCGGCGGCGGAGCTTGAACCACGCCAGGATTACGCTTGGGAGCGAAACGGCGGCAATGATCAGCAGCACGCCAATGGCGGTCTTCCACCATGGAAGGCCGGCGACAAGGCCAACGATGCCGGCGAACGCCGCTCCGACCATGCCGATGCCGATGCCGAGCGCCGCCACTGAGCTTGCGAGCGCCGCGCCGTTTGCGGAGGAGTCCGCCGGCTTGCCTTCGGTCTTCGCCGCCGCATTTGTGCCGACGCCATCGACAGCCTTCGTAACGCCGCCCACTGTCTTCGACTGGGTGTCACCCACGAACTTCTTCACCTGCGTGCCTATCATCTCGCCGATCTTGCGCCATGGCGCCCAGAACGCTTCACGGAGCGAAACCTGCGACATGACCACCTTCGTGATGGTAGCGTCCCACGAATTGCCGTCGCGGTCGTAGAAAAGACCGTTGCGGCCCACGTAGAGCGGTATCGTTCGGCCTGCGGTTATCACCGCGCAGATGTTGCGGGGCTCGGCCGCGCCCTTGCGCGTCAGCTTGAGGTATATGATGCAGCAGTCGGACCGTTCGGCGAGCGCGGAATGGGCGCCTTCGTCATCCACGTGGAAGCAGAGCCTGCACTCGCGCCCGTCGATGAAGAGCGTGCCCGTGAGGTATATCGCCTCCTTGGAGAAGTCGTAGAGGTGGGACTGGTTCACGTAGTTCTGAAGGTAGTCGGCAAGGTGCATCTTGTAGCGAACCACGCGCTCCTCGTCCTCCAGCACCGCTTTCGCGCCCGCGTTCATCACCGGCTTCGACGCCACCCATGCGCGGTAGGGTGCGAACGCGGCCTTGACCTTGCCGTAATCCTTGCGCGTGAGGCTGTCGCATGCGCCAATCGTCGGCACGACCGCCTTCTCGGCGAACGCGGCTATGGCGTCCGCGAACTTGGGGTTGAGGTTGCCCGCAAGCGGCAGGGCCGTCTCGGGGCCATCCATCACGAGCGGGGCATCGGCCGGAGGCGTGAAGAACGCATCCAGAAGCGGCTCGACCGCAGCGAGCGCGGCATCGGCGTCAGCCGTGGCCTCCTTGAGCGGAAGGATTGCGGCATCCTTGGCGGGAGCTTCCTCCCATGCCTTCATCGCCGCCTTTTCGGCATCCGTCGGATCGACCTTGGCGAGGTCTGCAAGCTTCTCGGATATCGTGGCAAGCTGCTTCTCGTTCTCTGGATCATCCTTGAAGAGCGAATCGAGATCCACGCCCTTCGACTCCAGGAAGTCAATGGCTGCCAGCACCTCCGGCACGCGGATGCGGCCATCGCCGTCGGTGTCCAGAAGCTCGAGCGTGCGGGGGTCGAACCTAAGGCCCTTGTTAGACGCGGCCAGCACCGTCCAGTGCTTCTGGTCGAGCTCCTTGAGGTGCCTGATGTCATCGCCAGACTGCAGTTTCACCTGCTTCAGTCCGCGGTGCGTAAACGTTTGCCAGCTGTAGGCGTTTGATTCTGATGCCATTTTCGTGATCCTTTTCAGGTAGTGTAGTCTGCGTTGATGTGTACGTAGTCGGTGGAGAAGTCGCACGTGTAGATTTCCGCCTGCCGGCTGCTGTTGAAATGAAGGTTTACGGTTATCGTGATCTCAGGGGCTTCCAGTTCGGCGGCAAGCTTCTTGAGCTGCAGTCCGTCCGCCACCTTGCCCTGCTTGTACGCCCATGTCTTGCCGTAGAAGACCTCGACCGTGTTTTCGTCGATCTTCGCGCCGGAGTACCCGACTGCGGCGAGCACGCGCCCCCAGTTCGGATCCTTCCCGAACCAGCTCGTCTTGCAGAGGGGGGACTTTGCGATTGCGCGCGCTGCGGCTTCGGCGTCGCGCTCGGTTGCCGCGCCCACAACGCGAACCGTGACGAACTTGGTTGCGCCCTCGCCGTCGGCGGCCATCTGCTTGGTGAGCGCAACTATGAGCTGTATGAGCGCATCGCGGAAGGCGCGGAAGGAGGAGTCGGGATGGCGTATCTCCTTGTTCCCTGCCCGGCCTGAGGCCAGGATGAACACCGAGTCGTTGGTCGATTCGTCGCCGTCCACCACGAGGCGGTTGAAGCCGCGCGCGACAGCGCTGCGCAGGGCGTTGCGCAGCATGCCGGGAGCGATGGCGCAGTCCGTGGTTATGAACCCAAGCATCGTCGCCATGTTCGGCTCGATCATGCCCGAGCCCTTGCACATTCCACCGATCGTCACCTCATGGCCGAGGATCTTCACCTTGACCGCAGCCTGCTTCGGGCGAGTGTCGGTGGTCATCACCGCAAGCTCGGCGTCAAGCCCGGCCTGCGGCGTCGAATCCAGCCGCTTCACCGCCTCGCGCATGCCGGAAAGCATCCGCTTCATCGGAAGCCGCCGACCGATCACGCCTGTGGACGCCACGAACACGTGGCGCGGATCGATGCGAAGCTCGGCCGCCGTCGCCTTGACGCACTCTACGGCGTCGCGGAGGCCATCAGGCCCGGTACAAGCGTTCGCGCAGCCTGAGTTCGCCAGAATGGCCTGGGCGCAGCCGAACCGCGCGATCCCGCGGTCCAGAACCACCGGAGCCGCCGCCAGGCTGTTTGTGGTGAACATCGCCGCCGCCGTGCACGGAGCATCCGCCACGATAAGCGCCACGTCCTTTCTGTCCTTGTACTTGATGCCGGCGGCCACTCCTGCCGCGCGGAAACCCTTCGGCGCGCAAACGCCGCCTTCTATTGCCGTGAACCTTTCCATGTCAGCGATCTTTCAGTGAAACATACTTCTTGGGATGAAAAAGAGGTTTGTAGGCCGGACGTATTATCGGGCCGTGGTTTATGAGCTCCTCCATGCGGTGCGCGCACCAGCTCACGCACCGCGCCACCGCGAAGAGCGGCGTGTACAGATCCTTGGGGATGCCAAGCATGTCATAGACGAGCCCGGAGTAGAGGTCTACGTTGGCGCACACATCCTCCGCGCGCGGATGGCGCGCCTTGATGATGGCGGGGCCAAGCGCCTCCACGCATTCGAAGAGCCTCATGTCGTCCATGCGCCCCTTCTCCTTTGCGAGATGCTCCGCCTTCGACTTGAGCATCTGCGCGCGCGGATCTGAAATCGTGTAGACGGCATGTCCCAGGCCGTAGATGAGCCCCGTGTGGTCGCCCGCCTTCTTGTCGGCGATCTTTTCGAGGTACTTGACTACGCTCTGCTGGTGAGTCCAGTCCTTCACGTTGCGCTTGATCTCCTCCATCTGGCGCATCACGCGGAGGTTCGCGCCGCCATGGCGCGACCCCTTCAGCGACAGGATGGACGCCGCAATCGACGAATAGATGTCGGTGAACGAGCTTGTCACCACGTGCGTGGTGAACGACGAGTTGTTGCCGCCGCCGTGCTCGGCGTGGAGAATCAGCGCGAGGTCGAGCGTCTCCGCCTCAAGCTTCGTGTACTTGCCGTCGGCGCGGATCATCGAAAGGATGTTCTCGGCGGTAGACTTCTTGGGGTCTGGGTTGCGCAGGAAGAGCGAAGCTCCGTTGTGGTAGTGCTGCTTCGCCTGGAACGCGTACGCCGCGATTGTGGGAAGAGTCCCTATGAGGTCTATGGACTGCTCCAGACACTTCTCGATGGATATGTCGTCAGGGTCGCCCTCCGGATCGAACGCATAGGCGAAAAGCACTGCGCGCGCCATTGCGTTCATCAAATCCTTCGACGGGTTGCGCATGATTGCGTTCTCCTTGAACCCGTCGGACAGCTTGCGGTATGCGCCCAGCATGTTCTTCCAGCCGATCAGCTGGCGCATCGTGGGAAGTTCGCCGAAGAGCAGAAGATAGGCCGTCTCCTCGTAGCCGAAGCGGTGTTCGCGCTTGTCGGCGCGCACGATGTCCTTCACGTTGATGCCGCGGTAGTACAGCTCGCCCGGCACCGCCTGCTTCTCGCCTTCCGAAACCACGTATCCGTGCACGTTTCCGATCGTGGTGAGGCCAACGAGGACGCCTGTGCCATCCTCGTTCCTAAGGCCGCGCTTAACGTTATATTTCCTGTACAGCGCAGGGTCGATGAAATCCACCTTTCGGATGTCATTCGCGCGCGCCTCCAGCCATTTTCTGTCTATCGTCATTCCGTCTCCTAAAAACGGTGCGCATTATACCATATTTTAACCCCGGTGTGTACACCGTTTCACGGAAAACATCGGCGCTGCAAAGAATTTCACGGAATGAAGCGCAAGGCACTTTTTCCCGCCCTGCAACGAGGCGAAGGCCGCGTCAGCCGTGACGGTTGCGCCCTCCGGCCGAGCCTCCCCGGAAGGCCAGCGCGTAGGCGAGCACCACGGCGAAGCAGATGGCGGGCACCACAAAGCTGGCGCGAAGCGACATCTGCGAGAGTTTCAGGTTCGTGTCCCACTCCGCCGAGAACATAGGCACGAGGCGCGTCCACACGCTTGAAGCGTCACCGATGATCGCCGCCATCCACGGCGTGAGCAGTGCGCCGCCGACGATCGCCATGATGAGTCCTGCCGCGCCGATCTTGTGTGCGCGCTGATCAATGCCTCCGAGCGCGATGCCGTAGATGGTGGGAAACATGAGACTCATGAACCCGCTCATGGCTATGAGGCATATCACGTTCCACGAGAACGGCAGGCCTCCGGCCACAAAAATGACGCGCGTGGGAATGTACATCACGCCGAGCGAACAGCAGACCGCCGCCGCCGCAAAAACGGCCATCAGGGCGGCGGGGTTTACGTACTTCATCGCAAACGTCGCCACCCAGCGGCATGCAATGAACGCGACTATGGCGATCAGGTAGTATGTGGCTCCGTCCTTCGGCGTCACGCCGAGCTCCTTCTGGCAATAGACGTTCATCCACGTCCACGCCGCAATCTGCACGCCGACGTAGAACACCTGCGCCACCACGCCGAGGTACCACTTCGGCGAATGGGCGAGGATCGAGATTATGGCCTTGAAATCGGCCGGACCCGCCGCAGCCTCGTCCACCGAAGACCGCTTCGAGAAGAAGAAGAACATCCATATCGCGGCGGCTATCGCGCAAAGCCCAACGTACGGCACGCACACCCAGAACAGCTCGCGGTTCACTATCGCGTTCAGGGCATCCGGCGCCATGGCCGCGCGCTCGTCCGCCGTAGCTGGGTTCAGGTTGGCCAGGATTAGCTGCTGCGCAAGCAGGATGCCGGCAAGCGACCCAACGGGGTTGAACATCTGGGCGAAGTTCAGCCGACGCACCGCAGTGGATGGGTCCCCCAGCGCCAGCACGTACGGGTTGCACGTCGTCTCCAGAACCGCGCAGCCGCCTGCGACTATGAATATGCCGGCTATGTACAGCCAGAAGCTCTGCGCAATGCAGGCCGGCACGTACAGGAGCGCCCCGATCACGTACACTCCGAGCCCCACCAGCACGCCGCACCGGTACCCCGCCTTCTGCACCAGCAGAGACGCGAAGATGGCAATCACGGAGTAGGCCCCGTAGAACGATATCTGCACATACCCTGCCGTAGACTGGCTGGTCATGAATATCTTCTGGAACGCCGGAACGAGGTTGTCCGTCATGTTGTTGAGCAGCCCCCAGAGCGCAAAGCAGCTCACGAGCGCGGCGAACACCGTGAGGAATTGCCTCGGTACGACCGGATGCCCTTTTTCTTCTTTCATGCGCGCAGCACCTCGCGGCAATGCAATCGACAGGTCAGTCGGCATCGCCCATGGTCGCCTGGATGACCTCCCTGAGAGAAGTCATTCCCGAAGCAACCTTCAGCATGCCATCCTCGCGCAGGGTACGCATGCCCATCTCGCGGGCGCGTTCGCGCAGAACCCCGGCAGGGGCATGGTCGAATATGAGACGCTGGATTGTGTCATCGATCTCGAATATCTCAAAAATGCCCTTCCGCCCCTTGTACCCGCCGTTGCACGCACTGCAGCCTGCGCCCACGTACATGTGTTCGGGACGCGTCTTGGCGATCGCGCCGAGCATCTTCAGGTCGCGTTCGGTCGGCGTGTACTCGGTCTTGCATTTGGGGCAGATTGCGCGCACAAGACGCTGCGCCATCGCGGCGCGGAGCGCGGATGCCACGAGAAACGGCTTCACGCCCATATCCGTAAGACGCGTCACCGCAGACGGTGCGTCGTTTGTGTGGAGCGTGGAGAACACGAGGTGGCCCGTGAGCGCGGCCTCCATGGCGATGTCGGCAGTCTCGGAGTCACGGATTTCGCCGATCATCACGATGTTCGGAGCCTGACGCAGGATCGAACGAAGCGCCGCCGAGAAGTCGAGCCCTACATCGCGGTTGACCTGCACCTGGTTGATGCCGCTCATCTGGTATTCGACAGGATCCTCAACGGTGATGATCTTGCGGTCCGGCAGGTTGATCTGGCCAAGGCAGGCATAGAGTGTAGTCGTCTTGCCGGAGCCGGTAGGCCCGGTCACCAGCACCACACCGTCCGAAAGGTGGATCAGCCGCTCGAACTTGTTCTGGTCGTCGGAGAGAAAGCCGAGCTGCGGCAGGCCGAGCGCGAGGTTCGACTTGTCGAGGATTCGCATGACGATCGACTCGCCATGGTTAGTCGGCACCGAGTTCACGCGAAGGTCGAGATCGCGCCCATTCACCTTCACCTGGATGCGGCCGTCCTGCGGGATGCGTTTCTCTGAGATCTTCATCTTAGACATGATCTTGATGCGCGAGAGAATGGCGCCCTGGAGCCGCTTCGGCGGCGAATCCATCTTGCGCAGAGCGCCGTCGATGCGATAGCGCACGCGGAACTCCTTCTCCATCGGCTCCAGATGGATATCGGAGCACTTCATCTTGATTGCGTTTGAGATGATCATCGAGCACAGGCGGATCACCGGCGCATCATCGCCATCGCCGTCACCGGTCTCGTCCGCACCGCCGAACTCGTCGTCGGTGCGAGTCTCCACAGTGTCGGCACCGCTTGGATAGAGCTTCTCCATCGCGGTCTTGAGCTCGTCTATCGGCGCAAGCACAGCCTGGACGTCACGGCCATGCAGCACATACCTGAGAGAGTCGACAGCGTCGTAGCCCATGGGATCCATGAGCGCGACCGTGAGCGAATCCGCATCGCCCACGATCGGCACCACGCCATACTTGCGGGCGATCTCGGCCGGAAGTATCTTGGTGATCTCCGGATCGATCGCGCCGGGATCAACGTGGCAGTACTTGATGCCGAACTGCTCCGCTATGATGCCAAGCACGTCATCCTGCGAAATCGCACCAGACGAAACCAACACGTCCAGCGTGGTTTCGCTGCCTTCGCGCATGGAGTTGGCCGCCGCAGCGACCTGCTCTGCCGTAAGAAACCCCTGCTCCTGCAGGAGCTTGAGAACATATTCGTCGTTAGAAGTCATTGCTGGTTCCGTAATATATCAGATTCCCCCTCCGAAAGCAACCCCGGAAGCTCAGAAGCGAAACCTCCGGCGATCGCGCCTTCATCGGGCAGGATCGTGACCTTTTCAACAGAGACGGCGGAGCCGATCGGGCCGTGTCCTATGACCTTCGGCGCAATGACGGCGATCCACTCGTCCACAAGCCCTTCAGCCGCCAGGGAGCGCGCAAGCTCCAGCCCACCTTCGCAGAGCACATGCATGAACCCCAGCTCTCCCAACCGCCGCATGACACCGCGCAGGCCCTCCCCGCCCACCTTGAACACCAACGTGCGCTCCCGCGCGGCATCGGTGAATATCTGGGCATCGGGCGGCAACCGCCCGCTGCGCGTGACGACAGCCCTGAACAGATCATCGTTCCGCCGCCCATGACTCAGCAGGCTTGGATCGTCATGGCGCACTGTCCCGGCGCCAACCATGATCACGTCAACCCGTTCGCGCAGACGGCCGGTCGCGCGCCGCGCCGCCGCGGAGGAAACCCATCTTGCATTTCCCTTCTCGTCGCAGATACGACCGTCCAGGGACATGGCCAGCTTGACAGTGACGAACGGCATGGCTGTGGCGACATGCTTGGCGAACGGCGCTATCAGCCCGCGAGCAGCCTCAGCGCAGGCCCTGCGCCCCGAATCGCGCGAACGCGCCCAACAGTCCGTATCGATGCCGGCGCGGCGCAGGATGCGCGCGGCGCGGCTGGCGTTCTTCGGGTTCGGATCCGGCACGGCCCACACCACCCTTCCCACGCCTGCGGCGGCAAGCGCGTCACAGCACGCTCCCACGCGGCCCGGGCGCGAGCATGGCTCAAGCGTCACGTACACCGTTGAACCCCTCAGCGAGAAACCTCGCCTCGTCGCCGACTTCATCGCCGCGACCTCGGCATGGTCGGCGCCGCAGCGCACATGGCGGCCTTCGCCCAGGATGCGGCCGCCCTTCACCACGACAGCCCCGACAGGCGGATTGGGCCGCGTATGGCCGCAGCTGCGAAATGCGAGCGCAAGCGCGCGCCGCATGAACACGGTTTCGTCCATCTCCGCCGGGCGCATTGCCTGAACCTATGCCTTCCCCGGCGTGAACGGACGCGTCGCGAGCGATTTGGCGAAACGGTCAAGCACGCCGTTCACGAACCTCCCGCTCTGCGAATCCGAGTAGAACTTCGCCAGGTCGACCGCCTCGTTGATGGCGATTGCGGCAGGTATCTCCGGGCAGCGCGAAAGTTCCCATGCGCCAAGCCGAAGCACGCTGCGCTCGATGGTGCCAAGCCGATAGAGCGACCAGCGGTCCAGGAACGGCTCAAGCTCCGCGTCCAAGGCCTCCCGTTCGCGCATCACGCCACGCACGCGCTCCTCGGCAAACTCCTTCATCGCCGCCAGAGACTCTATAGCCTTGGCGCTATGCACGCAGAACGCCTTCTTAACTCCGTACTCCCCCGACTCAAGGCAATCCCGCTCCAAATCCGCCTGCTGCTCCCAGAACGCACCCAATGCGCTATCCAGGCTTTCCGGCGGATTGAGATCACACTCGCAAAGCATCATGACCGCCCATTCGCGGGCTTGTCTGCGCGTAACCATGAAATGCAAACCTCTCTATCTATCGTTGACGGTGAAAAAGCACAATGCCTATGGCCAGGAAAACGGCATCCGGCAGGAACGCGGCGGGGATTGCCGGCAGATACCCCAGCCGCGCCAGCACCAGACAGCCGATCGTCAGCGCATAGAACGCGAAAAACATCACAAGGGCGCCGAGTATCCCCTTGAAGACGGACTGCCGCCCGGTGGCGACGCCTGCGGGGATGGCGAAGAGCGTAATCACTATGCAGGCGAGCGGCGAGGCGATCTGCGCCCACAGGTCATACTCCATCTCACGCCTGAACTCCGCCGTCATGTTCGGATGGGTGGCGAGGAACCGTCGGCGGTCGGCGGTGGAATAGTACGCCGGCGAGCGGTTCTGCAGAAGAAAGTCACGCGGCTTCTCGCTGAACTCGGGAAACTTGCGGAAGGCGATCTTCTCCAGCTCAGGCACTGACGACGGAACCTCGGAGCCGTGTATGTCGAAGTGGAACGACACGGGCTGCATCAGCCACCATTCGCCGTCCAGATACTCTGCGCGCGGAGCCTTCACCGTGCGTCTGCGCCCGCCGTTCGGCCAGTTCTCGCTGACCGACACGTCCTCAAGCGCAGTCGCATCGGCGTTCATCACCGCGCCGACGTTCCACGTGCGGTCCGCCTGGATGTTGTGGTACACGATGTTGTCCTCGCGGTCCATCTCCTCCTGGCGGAACCGCGCGGCGCGGAACTGCTTGGCCCACTGCGCATGGCGCGGCACGAACGATTCGTTCACCCATACGACAACGCCAGCCATGAGCAGCGCCACCACGAGCATCGGCCGGACGATCGTGAAAAAGCCCACGCCGCTCGCCCGCATGGCGATCAGCTCCGAATGGCGGCAGAAGCTCCACATCGTGTAGAGGGCCGCAAGCATCAGGCAGGCCGGGGCGAGCCATTCGAAATACGGCGCAAGGTACCCGGCGAAGTAGATGACGATCCTCTCCCATCCGGGCTTCGCATCCATCATCCGGTTGAACACCCCGAACAGCTCGAACAGCACATATATCGACAGGAATCCCGTAAGACAGTATGCCAACGGCACACAGAACTCGCGGAACACATATCGGAACAGTATGCGCATGTCTCAACCGGCTAGTTCAGTCCGCAAAGAGCGACGGCCAGAAGAATTCGTTTCATCCTGCGGATTCCTTCCGTGAACGGATGGCATCAGGCGTTGTACGTGGCGGCAGACGTGCTTCCGCCATGGCCGGTCCAGTTCGTGTGGAAGAACTGGCCGCGCGGCGCGTCGAGGCGCTCGTAGGTGTGCGCCCCGAAGTAGTCGCGCTGAGCCTGCAGGAGGTTCGCCGGCAGACGTTCGGTCGTGTAGCCGTCGAAATAGGAGAGCGCTGATGTCATCGTCGGGGCGGGAATGCCGTAGGAGAGCGCGGCGGCCGCCACCTCGCGCCACGCCGGCACGAGCTTCCCGATCGTATCCTTGAAGTACGGGTCGAGCAGGAGGTTCGAGAGCTCGGGGTTCTTGTCGTAAGCCTCCTTGATCTTGCCGAGGAACACGCTGCGGATGATGCACCCGCCGCGCCACATGAGCGCGATGCCGCCGTAGTTGAGGTTCCAGCCATACGTCTTGGCCGCCGTGCGCATGAGCGTATAGCCCTGCGCGTAGGACACGATCTTCGAGGCGTAGAGCGCCTGACGGATCGACTCCACGAACTTCGCCTTGTCGCCGGTGAACGCGGGTATCTTGCGTGCATATGCCTTGGCGGCCTCCACGCGGTCGGCCTTCATTGCCGAGAGGCAGCGGGCGAACACGGCCTCGCCGATAAGCGTAAGTGGCACGCCCTCGTCAAGTGCGGCGATGCCAGTCCACTTGCCGGTGCCCTTCTGCCCTGCCGTGTCGAGGATGTTCTCGACGAGCGCGGAGCCGTCCTTGTCCTTGTAGGCGAGGATGTCGCGGGTGATCTCGATCAGGTAGCTGTCGAGCTCCGTAGTGTTCCATGCCTTGAACACCTCGTGCATCTCGTCATCCGACATTCCGAGGAGGTCGCGCATGAGCTGGTAGGATTCGCAGATGAGCTGCATGTCGCCATATTCGATGCCATTGTGCACCATCTTCACGAAATGGCCCGCACCGTTCTCGCCAACCCAGTCGCAGCAGGGTGAACCATCCTCGACCTTCGCGCAGATCGCCTGGAAGATGGGCTTCACGTGCGGCCATGCGGCGGGTGAGCCGCCAGGCATCATGCTCGGCCCCTTAAGCGCCCCCTCCTCGCCGCCGGATACGCCGGTGCCGACATAGAGCAGGCCTTTCTCCTCGACGTACTTCGTGCGGCGGATCGTATCCGGGAAATGCGAGTTGCCGCCGTCTATCAGGATGTCGCCAGGCTCAAGAAGCGGAATCAGCTGCTCAATCATGCTGTCGACCGCGGCGCCGGCCTTGACCATCATGAACACCTTGCGCGGCTTCGCCAGCGCATCAACGAACTCCTGCATGGTGTGCGCGCCTATGATCTTCTTGCCTTTCGCGCGGCCGTTCACGAAGGCATCCACCTTCTCTACCGTGCGGTTGAACACCGCAACCGTGAATCCCTTGGATTCCATGTTCATGATGAGGTTCTCGCCCATCACGGCGAGCCCGATCAGACCGATATCTGCCTTTTCCATTTCTGTCGCTCCTTTGTGGATTCGATACTATGCATTTCAAATGCCCCGTATTCTACCATAAATGGGCGCGGTGTGACACACATTATGCAAGTTCCTCCACAATGGCAAAATTCACGCGACACAACCCCACCCCCCGACGCCTCCACCCCCGACAGAACGCACTGTCGGGGGTGGCGTTCCTGCTCGAAAGGCACCACACCCCGCCAATTTGCGCTCTACACCCCGCCAAAAACGCCTCTGCACCCCCTTGCGGACGCCTCCCTACCCCCCACGGCAAAAGGGGTATACCCCTTTACGTCAAAGGGGTAGCCCCCTTTATGCCAAAGGGGTATACCCCCTTACGCCAAAGGGGTAGCCCCCTTTATGCCAAAGGGGTATACCCCTTTGCGCCGAAGGGGTACCCCCCTTTCCGGCCAAGGGGTACCCCCCTTTGGCCAAGGGGGGTATGGTACCGTGCTTTATGGGGTGTAGACCGGGCTTAAAGGGGGTAGTGGCGCGGCTCAAATGGGGTGCCTACGGCGCACAAGCGCCCGCAGGCGCTACCGCTTGCCTGCAAAACGGTCAACGATGAGCGCAATGGCACCGTCGCCGGTAAGGTTGCAGGCCGTGCCCATGCCGTCCAGCGCCATGTAGGTGGCGATTACGAGCGCGTAGCGTTCCGGGGAGAAGCCGAGAACGGTCTCGGCAAGCGTGGCCGACGTCAGCACTACGCCGCCCGGGATGCCAGGCGACGCCACCGCGATCACGCTCAGCATCAGCATGAACTCAACATAGGCCCCGACCTCTATCTGACCGCCGCCCAGCACCACGAATCCCGCCGTATATACGACCATGTTCGCCATGCTCCCCGCAAGATGTACGTTTGAGCACAGGGGGATGACGAAATCCGTGATTTTGTCGGATACGCCGTTCTTGCGCGTCTGGCGGAGGGTGACGGGCAGCGTGGCCGCCGAAGAGCAGCACCCCCAGCCGGTGAGGTAGGCGGGCACCATGTTCCATAGTGCCCTGAACGGGTTGCGTCGCGCAACCACGCCTGCGACGGCATACTGCACGAGAAGCACGGCGGTCGTCACGCCCAGCGCCGTCACCATGATCGTCACGCACCCGCCTCCGACGACGGCAAGCTTGTTGCTGGCCGTGAGGTCTGCTATCACCGTAAGGATGTAGAAAGGCAGAAGCGGCATCAGGGCCCTGGTGATAGTGATCGCAACTGCGCTGCGCATCTCGTCGAAAGTCTGCTTCAGGCTGGGCAGGTCAAGCGCAACCATCGCCAGCCCGAATATGAACGCCGTCGCAAGCGCGGTCGTTATCCCCATCAAAGGCGGAATCTGCAGCACGAAGTACGCAGGAAACGTACGCACGGCAGACATCTCGGCGAGCGAACCGCTGGCAAGCATGGACGGGAACAGGCCCTTCACAACGCCGAACGCCAGCGCCCCCGAAAAGAGCGTGGACGCGTAGGCGATGCCCATTGTCACGAGAAGAAGCC
The DNA here is from genome assembly GCA_946631345.1 of uncultured Verrucomicrobiota bacterium. Taxonomy (GTDB): domain Bacteria; phylum Verrucomicrobiota; class Kiritimatiellia; order RFP12; family UBA1067; genus UBA1731. The sequence continues at coordinate 5,843 of CAMPAA010000015.1, read as the reverse complement.
GCCCGGCACCCTTTCCGGTCTCGGCTATCGCAGGGGCGACAAGCCCGAGCACGATGAACGGCACGAAGAACTTGATGAACTGCGCGAAAGTCCCGCCGAACGAGTTGATGGCGCGGATCGTCCATCCCGGCGCGAAGCGCCCGATGACGACACCCACCGCCATCGCGATGAAAAGCCGCCCTACGATCGAGGTGAAAACGGAGGCGAAGCACGCCTTTAGTCGCCCAGACATGACTTTCCCGTTTCCTCTACTTCCGCTCCCACATCCTTTCGATCTCTTCGAGCGTGCGGCCCTTTGTCTCCGGCAGGAGAAACGCCGCCGTGAGGAAGTAGAGGAATGCGAAGCCGGCGAGACTGTAGAACACCACGGAGTAGCCGCAAGCCTTCTGCCACGGCAGGAACGCATCCGCAATCGCATACGCGACCATCTGGTTCACGAAAAGCGCGATCGCCATGCCGTTGGCGCGGATTCGCCCGGGCATGAGCTCGGAGAGAGCGAGCCACACCACAACGCCAGGCCCGATGGAGAAGGACGCCACGAAGAGCGCGATCCCCGCGACCGTCATCCATCCGGCGAACTGCCCCGTCATGCCGCGCTCGATGAACAGAAACATGGTCGCAACGCCGGCAAGCGCCGCCACCATGCCGAGCGTGCCAATCTTGAGGAGCGTCTTGCGTCCGCAGCGGTCCACGAGCCACAGCGCGAGCGCGGTGATCGGGATCGGCACGAGCCACACCGCCAGGTTTGCGGCGTTTGCCATCGTCTGGGAGAGGCCGGCCTTCATGAACATGGGTATCGAGAAGTACTGGATTGCGTTGAAGCCGATCGCCTGGTTGCAGATCAGCACGGCCAGCGATATGCAGAACGGCAGTACGTACTTGCGCTGGAGGAGCGTGTCGGTCGCTGCGGCGTTCTTCGCCTTCTCCGCCGCCTCGGCCTCGTCGCTCGCAATCATCTCGGCAAGTATCTCCCTGGCCTTCGCCTCGCCGTTGTTCGCGGCAAGCGCACGGAGCGCCTCGTCTTTGCGGCCGCGGCGGTACAGCCAGCGAGGCGACTCCTTGAGGCCGAGCGCGCCGAGGAAGAACAGGATCGCCGGCGCCGCGCTCGACCAGAAGATCGTTTTCCATGCAAGCGACTTCTGCGCGGCGGTCACGGCGGCGTTGTCCGCCGCACCGATGGTGTGCACCACCACAACCCCGACAATCGAGCAGAACGTGATCCCGATGAAGTCCAGCAGCTGGAACATCCCCGCGCCCTTGCCGCGGCTGTTGGCGTCCAGACACTCTGCGAGATACATCGGCACCACCACGCCGATGAAGCCGGCGGCCACGCCCTGCATGGCGCGGCCGAGGAAGAACATCGGGTAGCTCCCCTCCACAAGGCATATGGGCAGGCAGGCGAGCGCCGCAATCGCGGCGGAAATGAGCATCATCAGCTTGCGCCCAAGCTTCTCGGTCAGCCAGCCCGCCGCGAGGCAGGCGATGGCCGCGCACATCACGACCGCGCTCGAAAGGTGCGAGACCTGCGCCGTCGTGAAGAGGCCAAGGCTGCCGGGGTTCTCGTCCACCGGGCCTATGTACGGCAGGGCGGGGCCGATTATGGTGCCGCCGAAGTCGAAGAGAAGACCGCCGCACCCGGCAATCACAAGCAGATAGATGGCATAGCGCCTGACCTTGTCCACAGCTTTTCCTTTCTGAAGTATTCAGCCAAATTGATTCATGCCAAAACCGCGCGGCGGAATGCGCTCAGGAGCGCCTGCCGAACACCTTGGAAAGCGCGAACAGCACAAGGGCGACGGCGACGAGAAGCAGGAAGCCTGTCGCGCCAAGCTGCGTCCAGTTCCCTGCGCCGAACGCGGATACGAATATGGCTATGAGCGCATAGGACGACACCGACAGCATGAAGCACATGGGCACGAGCGTGAACCAGCACGGCTTCTTGTTGCGCACGAACCACAGCGTCGCCGCCAGCAGGGTAAGGGACGCCAGCAGCTGGTTTGCGGAGGCGAATATCGTCCACAGCGACTTCGCCGCCTTCGGGTTGCCGAGCAGGAGCGCCGCCGCAAGCGCGCACACTATGGTGGTTCCCACATACATGTTGTGCGAGAAGCGGAAAACCGCCGATGGAGCGCCTTCCCTTCTCGGGGCGCAGGCCACCAGCTCCTGCCAGGAGAAGCGCGCGAGCCGCGTTCCGGCGTCCACCGTGGTCATCAGGAACGCCGAAACGGAAAGCAGCATGAACGATTCGGCTATGCGCTTGCCGTTCTCCGGCGCGAGGCCGACCTTCTCGAAGAGCGTCACGCAGAAGCCTGCCACGGTGGAAGCGAACATCTGCACCGGCTCCATCCCCTGCACCGCCGCCACATAGTCCTTCTGGCTCGCATAGGTGCCGGCCACGCCGATGAGCGCGATTATCGCAAGCACGCCCTCAAGGAGCATGCCGCCATAGGCGATGGGGCGGATCGACCGTTCGCTGTCCAGCTGCTTCGCAGAGGTGCCGGAGGCGACGAGCGCATGGAAACCGGAACATGCGCCGCATGCGACCGTCACGAACAGGAACGGGAAAAGCATCTCGGAAACGCCGCTCCTGCCCACGGCCGAAAATCCGGCGAACGCATCGATGTGCAGGACGGGATGCGCGACAAAGACGCCCAGGAAGCCAAGGGCCATCATGGCGTACAGCAGATATGCGTTGAGGTAGTCGCGGGGCTGGAGGAGCAGCCACACCGGCATGGTCGAGGCGAAAAAGCAGTATATGAGCAGAACGACCGTCCAAAGCCCCTGCGCCCCCTCCTTCGACATTCCCGTAAGCGCACAGACGTCAAGCGGGAACGCGTTCCCCACCCACACGAACCCGAACATGATGGGCACGAATACGAGCGACGCCCACAGCACCGGCATCTTGAGCCGGTACACGCAAAGCCCGAACACGACCGCCTCCGCAATGAAGAGCAGCGACGCCGTGGCGATGGCAGGGTCGGCCACGAACGTGGCGGCGATCTGCCGCGTGAACTCGGCCAGGACAAGCACGAGCGCAGACCAGCTGAACAGCAGGAAAAGGATGCGCCCAGGCTTGCCGAGCACATCGCCGATCACCGTGCCGATCGATTCGCCGTCGTGCCGCACGGAAAGGAAGAGCGCGATCATGTCATGCGCGGCACCGATGAATATGCAGCCGAGAACGATCCAGAGCGCCACGCTTGCCCAGCCGAACTCCGCCGCAAGCACCGGGCCCACGATCGGCCCCGCACCTGCGATGGCCGCGAAGTGGTGGCCGAAGAGCACCGTAGGGTGGGCCGGCACGTAATCCACCCCGTCACGGCGAGTGTGGGCCGGCGTAGGGCGGGAAGGATCGATTCCGAGCACCTTCCCGAGCATCCGGGAATAAAGAAAATACCCGCCCAGGAAGCAGGCGGATGCGCCAAGAAGCAAGGTCAGTCCGTTCATGCCAGCCTCTCAATCCTTGCTGGTGCCGTCTTCGGCTGCGGCGGACCCTTCTTGATGTAGTCGCGTATCTTGTCCATCGTCTCGGCGGAGAGTATGTGCTCCATGAGACATGCGTCCTTGTCGGCTATGCGCCGGGACACGCCGATCATCACCAGGAATTCGCGGATCTTCGTGTGGCGGTTGAGGATGATCGTCGCAAGGCGGCGGCCTTTCGCCGTGAGCTCCACGTCGCCATAAGGCTCCTGGGTGACGAGCTCAAGCTTCTTCAGCTCCGAGATGCCCTTCACCACGCTTGGCATCTTCACCTTCAGCGTGGTGGCGATGTCACGCACACGGGCGCGACGTTTCTCGTGGATCAGCACATATACGACTTCGAGGTAATCTTCAAGCGATTTGGTCATTGGTGGGTTCCTCTTCTTCAAAACGGGTTGGGGTGCGCGCGATGAACTCCTTCGCGAAGGCGCGGTACGCCACCGCACCCTTGCACGTCGGATCGTAGTGGATGACCGGCTGGCCGTAGCTCGGAGCCTCGCTCGTGCGGATGTTGCGTGGGATCGTCGTCTCGTACACGCGGTCGCCGAAGCGCTCCTTGACCATCGCGATAACGTCCTTCGTCTGCGTGGCGACCATGTTCACCATCGTAAGCAGTATGCCGTTGAGCTGAAGCCCGGAATTGGGGCCGGCCTGCAGCTGGGCAAGCAGATTGGTGATGAGGCCAAGCCCCTCCATGGCGAGGAACTCCGCCTGCATCGGCACGAGCACTCCATCCGCCGCCGCGAGGGATGAGGTCATCACGATGCCGAGCGACGGGGGGCAGTCGAGCAGGATGTAGTCGAACACGCCCGACTCGCGCACGGGGGCAAGCGCGTCGCGGATCACGTTTAGGTGATCCTCTCTCCGCGCTATCTCTATCTCAGCACCGGCGAGATCCACCTCTGACGGTATGACGTTGAGGTTGTCGTAGGCCGTGGGCTGTATGACATCCGCAATCTCGGCCGTACCCATGAGCACGGGATAGATCGACACGCCCTGGGTCTTCTCCAGCCCAAGCCCGCCGGTTGCGTTGGCCTGCGGGTCGAGGTCCACGACCAGCACCGTGCGACGCTGCCGCGCGAGCGCGGCGGCAAGGTTTACGACGGTCGTGGTCTTGCCTACGCCGCCTTTCTGGTTGGCGACGGCTATGATCTGCGTACGTTTGGTCATTTTATGATCCCTGCCCTCTTGAAGTCTTCCATGTTGTGCGCCACGGATGCTTTCGTGTGCAGCCAGAAAAACTGCATGAGACACACGTCCCACGGATCGTCCACGCCCTTTATCACCGCGTCGAACGGCCGGTTTTCGGCCTTGACCTCGCGTATGACGCGCTCCGCCACGGCATCCATCGAGTCGGTCACGATCTGCTCGGAGAACGCCTCCTGCTTCAGGCGGTAGCCGTACTTGAGGATCTTCATCTCGTCCTCATGCTCCTTAAGGAAGTCGTAGTAGCGCCGCGCCTGCTCGCCGAAGCCCTCGAATTCGTCCTTGACGTACTGCTCCGGCGTGATCAGCTCCGGCTTGCTCGCCTGGAGCCTTCCTTCCCGCACGCGTATCTTTCCAGGGTTGTCCTCAAGCTCGGCGAGCAGATGGTACCCCACGCTGGTGGTGCCGAAGGTCTCCAGCGCCTTTGACGGCGCATGGATCACCTCCGTCGCCTCGGCGGCATACAGGAAGTCGTATGTCCTGTCCCTGCTCAACCCTTCATCACCTCGTCAAGATCGAGACCGAACTCCTTGAGGTTCACCCTGAGGTCGAACTGGTCGCGCGCAAACGGCTTCATGAGCGCATCCGCCGCCGCGTTGCCGGTGGACTCCGTCGCCGGATCCCACTTGAGCGAACAGGACGCCTTGCCGCGGCCGAGCTCCATGCACATCTGGCCGAGCGAACACATCGCGGTGGAGAGGTGCCCGCCAAGGGCGCAGGTAGCCGTCTTCTTCGGATCGCCCGCCTTCACGGCCTCCAGCCAGTTGTCCACGTGCACCTGCGTGGCGGGAGCCTTCATCGGCGCGAGCGTGGGCAGGAGGGAGTTCTTGGAAGCCGCCATCGCCGGCAGGTGGCCCGGCTTCATGGGAACATCAGGGTCGCTCGGCGTCACCTTTGCCGCGCCGCGCGTGCAAAAGAGCCAGTCGCCGTTCTCGCCGACGAACTTCACGCCGTTCTGGTACTTGTCGCACACATGCACGTCGGTGGAGCCGTTGTTGAACGAATAGTGCAGATCGTACGTCGTGTGCACGTTCCACAGCTTGCCGCCGGAGAGATCCATCCATGCGCACGTGCCGCTCACGCCTTCCGGCCCTACGGCACCGAGGCCCCAGCGCGCGATGTCGAGATGGTGCGCGCCCCAGTTCGTGATCATGCCC
>CAMPAA010000014.1 GCA_946631345.1 uncultured Verrucomicrobiota bacterium | reverse complement strand
ACGAGGTGGAGCAGGCGATCATCGACAAGAAGCTCAAGTTCTACGTGATCAACGCCGCGAAGATCGCGCTTGAGAACGGCATGGGCACGCGCACGAACACCGTGCTGCAGACCGCGTTCTTCAAGCTCTCCGGCATCAAGCTCGCCAAGGCCGACGGCACCGAGCTCGACCCGATCCAGGTCCTCAAGGACTACGCCGAGAAGGCGTACTCCAAGAAGGGCCAGGAAGTCGTCGAGATGAACTGGAAGTGCATCGAGGCGGCGAGCGCGGCGATCGAGGAGGTCAAGTATCCGGCGGCTCCGGCTGGCAAGCTCAAGATGCCTGCGGCGGTTCCGGCGGACGCTCCTGAGTTCGTCAAGAAGGTCTCCGCGAAGATGATCGCGCAGAAGGGCGACACGCTCAAGGTCAGCGAGCTTCCCGTCGACGGCACGTGGCCTACCGCCACGACGCAGTGGGAGAAGCGCAACGTCGCGGCGTTCATCCCGCAGTGGGATCCCGCGGCCTGCATCCAGTGCGGCAACTGCCTTGCGATCTGCTCGCACGCGGCGATCCGCATGAAGGTGTACGAGGAGAACGATCTCGCCGGCGCGCCCGCGACGTTCAAGAGCGCCGACGCGAAGGCGCTCACCAAGAGCTTCGGCTCGAAGGTGACGATCCAGGTCGCCCCCGAGGACTGCATGGGCTGCGAGCTCTGCGTCGTCCAGTGCCCGATGAAGGCGAAGGGCGCGCTCAAGATGGTCGAGCAGATTCCGCTCCGCAAGACCGAGGCCGAGAACTGGAAGTTCTTCCTCAACCTCCCCGAGGTCGATCCGGCGAAGCTCGACACCCGCAAGCTCCTCGACAGCCAGCTCAAGCGTCCGCTGTTCGAGTTCTCCGGCGCGTGCGCGGGCTGCGGCGAGACGCCCTACGTCAAGCTCCTCACGCAGATCTGCGGCGACCGCCTGCTCGTGGCGAACGCGACGGGCTGCTCGTCGATCTACGGCGGCAACCTGCCGACCACCCCGTACTGCCAGCGCAAGGACGGACGCGGCCCGGCGTGGAGCAACTCGCTCTTTGAGGACAACGCGCAGTTCGGCATGGGCATGCGCGTGTCGGCCGACAAGCTCTACGGCTTCGCCATGGAGCTGGTCGACAAGGTGATCGCCTCCGAGGGCGCTCCTGCCGAGTTCAAGGCGCTCTGCGAGAAGATCAAGGCCGTCAACCAGTATGACGAAAAGGGCCAGGGCGTCGAAGAGATGCGCAAGCTCGTCGCTGAACTGAAGAAGGCGTGCGAGGCCGGCTGCAAGGCGGGCTGCGAAGTTTCGCGCCAGCTGCTCTCGGTCGCGGACAACCTCGTCCGCAAGAGCGTGTGGATTCTCGGCGGCGACGGCTGGGCGTACGACATCGGCTACGGCGGGCTTGACCACGTTCTCGCCTCGGGCAAGAACATCAAGATCCTCGTCATGGATACCGAGGTGTACTCCAACACGGGCGGGCAGGCCTCCAAGGCGACGCCGACCGGCGCGATCGCGAAGTTCGCGGCGTCCGGCAAGGTGCAGGCCAAGAAGAACCTCGGCCTCATGCAGATGCAGTACAAGAACGTGTACGTCGCGTACGTGTCGATGGGCACGAACCCGGCGGCGACGGTGAAGGCGTTCAACGAGGCCGAGAACTACAACGGCCCGGCGATCATCATCGCGTACGCGCACTGCATCGAGCAGGGTCTCCTCACGAAGACCGGCCCGGCGCACCAGAAGGCGGCGGTGGAGTCCGTCCACTTCCCGCTCTGGCGCTACAACCCGGACGCGACGGGCAAGAAGCTCACGCTCGACAGCGCCGACAAGTCCGACACCGTCTCCTTCGCGGCGAACGCCGTCTCGAAGGAGCTGGGCGAGAACCGCTTCAAGCAGCTCGTCAAGAAGATCGGCCAGGACAAGGCGATGGAGATGCTCAAGGGCGCCGAGGAAGGCTTCAAGGAAAACTACGCTCTCCTCAAGAAGCTCGCCGAGATGTAAGTCTCGCGACAAGGCAACAAAAAAGAAACCCCGGTTTGCGCCGGGGTTCTTTTTTGCGCATAGCCATTGAGACGGCCGACAAAATCTTGGCTAAAAGGAGCTCAGCATTTGGTACCCAAGGGCTGCGCAGGGAACCATTCAGGCAACATTGCCGACTCGCCTCGTGCACAATCCGCTGGCGAGCCAAGCGTTGCGCCGGAAAATGAGCCACGCCGACGGAATCAGCAAGGCTACGTCGCGCACTGCAGCGACGATGAGCTCCGCCCTCCCGCCGATGGATGGAACGCCAAAGCAGCCGCAATCAATCTCAAGCCCACGCAAAATAGCCCATGCAAGCGCGGCAATGAACATGGCCAGCATCGCCGAAACGAGCAATGCGGCCTCTCGCATCCACTTGGTGAATACAAGCGCCAGCCCGGCAAGCAGCTCCACCATCGGTAGCGTCAAAGCGAACATTCCGACCATGCATTCCGGCAGGAGCTCGTAGCGCATGACGGCATTTGCGAATATGCCGGGATCGGCGATTTTCCCCCATGCCGAATATGTGAACAGCACACCCAGCCCTGTCCGGGCGACAAATTCCATCCATGCGAAGATTGCGGCTTTCATCGTCATTCCGTGCCCTCATCGGAAACCACAGGGCCACCGAACCACTTCACGCGCTGCTCTTCGTATACGCGAAAGTTGTTCAGCACTCCAAGGACCACCGCCAATGCGACAATCCCTATCACAACCCGTATGTCAAACGGAAGTTTCATGGGTCGGCTCAATGGCTTGCGCGTCGCTTATGCAACTCCGATTTTGGTTTCACAATCAGCATAACCTGATTGGTTGCCACCGTATGTCTTGCATCTGAACCAATTATTTTGATGTTTACCGCATTTGTGCCAATCCGTTTTGTTGTTCCTTCCAATATGCCATGACATGAGTCGAATCTTACGCCAGCCGGTAACTTTTCGTGCTTAAACGAGACAGGCAGACAATCTTCATTTAGTGGAACTATATATTTGAATGGCGCTCCCGCTTTTACGAAAAAGGAGGTGTAGGCTGGAATTGGAATGGGGGGGCGAATATCTGCAACGGCTTTGAAATGTGCCGTATAGGTGCCTTCTTGCATTGATCCTGTCACAAGCAGTTCCTCATGATGCCCGCATGAATTCCCATCTGGTCCAATCCATTTCAGGAACACATATTCTTTGGCCGCTTTTGCCTTCAATACAACTTTGCCTCCCTCCTTCAGAATCCCGGAAGGCGGATCAACCGTTACTGTGCCGCCGGAGCTTGAAACAGCTGCCGCGATTTTTTTCGGACAGTCTTTCAATATCTGGTCGAGCGTCCTGTGTAAACCGCTTGAAAGGTAGCCTGACAGCACTTTGTCGACAGCTGACATGAATTCCATAGACAGCAGATCGTGCGGTTCGCCACCCATCGCATCGCGTCGGCCTAAAAAAGATTTGCCGACTTCGGAGCCATCTGGCTTTGGCCACCATACATACACCATAGGCATATTCTGGCTCCGACTCGCCTTGAAGAATGGAATCGCTTTTCGCACCGTTTGCGGAGATGTCTTCCTGCTTTGTCTGCGCGAATTGTATATGTATGCCATCAAGATGTTTCTGTCCGTCCGCCAAAGATTGAATGCGGCACCATCAAGTGCATTCATAAGACGGGCACAGTAAGAACATCCCTGATTCTCAAGAACAAGAAGCATTGGGATGCGTTTTGAGCGGGCTTCATCTATGACTGCTGTCATGTTGGAGTTCCATTCACCACGCCGCACAGGACCTTCGGAAGCTACAATGCGACCATACAATGCCATTGGAGCGGATAGATGCACCAAAATGGCGGGCATAATGAATAATTTCAGTGTCATGGAGCCTCCGTGTTTTCTGGTGGCTCGTAATTTTCGGGGTCGGAAAGGTATTTTTCAGCCTCTTCAACGTTCAGCCATTCGTGGCCTGTAATTTCCTCGTAGATTTCGCGCGCCGCTGCGGCCTGCGACGGCTGGTCGCCGCATATTATGTCTGCTACGGCTTGCACTACACCAATCCTTTTTTCTGCCGCACTTTGTTCGTCTTCGATTCCCTCAATGAGATCCGTTGCGGCGTTGGCAAACTGGCTGCCGATCATGCGAAGCGGGTCTTTTGCGGAAATTGTCGTAAGGGCGAGCAACGCCACATCGAATCTTTCCTTTGCATCTTCAATTTCAGAAAGAGCCAGCTCCCAGGCGTTTGCCGCAGACTGCGCGACATTTTCATCCGAATCGGCCATGCAGGGGGTGAGTTCTGCTAAGGCTCTCTTGCCAAACCATCCTAGAGCCTCCACCGCATGAAGTCTCACCTCGGCGTTTGTTGAATTGAGCGCCTTGCCGGCCGCCTTCAGCGTGGCGGCGTAGTCTTCCCTATCGAGGGCATTTTGCACCGATTCGGCGAGATTCCGGTCTGCGGGCGGCAGATGTGCGAATGCACCAATATCCGGCGTATCCTGCCCGCTCTTGCGCGGTCGGCGTGCTTTTTCCGTCGTCTGTCGCCGAGACATTGCCGGGCTGTCCTTTGTGCGCCTGAATTGGCGACGCCCCATATCGGAAGCATCGCCTGTTCCGGAGCGCCAGCAGAACACGGCTATCGCCGCAGTCAAGGCGACCGAAGCGATAGCCAGAAGTTTGCGACTATTTCGCATCATCCTCGCCCTTTATCTCGGCGATCTTCTCTTCCATCCTCGCCTTAACGGTACTAGGGAAGCTCTTGTACACGTCGAAGATGCTTGCGGAGTTGGCCAGTTTTTTCGAGAGCGATGCATTGTATTTGATCGACCATGTGCCAGAGACGGCAGTATAGTCTGTTGCCGTTTCTGGTGCGTTGCACTCGCAGTGTTGCCACGCCACCGCCGTATCTTCGGATGCCTCTTCTCCCTCCACGACAACGCCGCAGAAAGTACAGACCTCCTCGCGCCCTTCCGTTGTAATGAAAGGTGCTGGCATCCATCCCGTGACGTTGCCGCTCACGGATTTGATGTAGCTGCCGCACGAAGCGAGTGTGAGGTTGCCGTCTTCTCTCTCCGTCTTCAGCACGAGCTTGCCAAAACCTGCGAATGAGAGGAATGCATTTGAATCATCGGTGGATTCGCCAATCGTCCAGGCGCATTCACATTTGTCGCCCTTCTGGTCTATGGCGTTCATGACATGCCAGTGCATATCGTCGCAGAGCAAGATGCTGTAAGGTTTCTTGGTGTTCCAGATGACAGCGCCTGTTATGACATCGTCATTGCCCGCCGGCGTGCCCCATATGCCGAAGATACTTTCGCAGTCGCAGCCCCACACGAGACCTTTATATGACTGCGAACCCTGCTTGCGGTAGATGATGCTTTCCGAGCCATCGGTGACGAACGGGTTTTTCGTGGGTGAGAGCTTCCCTCTCTTTGCTATGGTGGTCTTGACCGTGATTTTCACGTCATAGACCTGGGCTTCCGGGAACGTCTCGTCTCCAAGCATATCTGCCGAGCAGACAGCTGTCAGTATTGCGGTAACCAAAAGTTTCTTCATTGTGACTTTCCTTTCGATGTTGAGTGAAGTGTTTGTCATTCGACTGTTATGGTCCATGTCGCTTTCAGAGACCGGCATGTAGCCGTACCTATTCCGATGCCGTCGCTGATGGCACCGGAAACCGAGAACGAGTAGGATTTGAGCGAGGGCTTCCCCTTTTCGATGGAGCCTTCGTTTGTCGCATAAACCTTGAATGAACCGGAGAATGTGTTCTTTTTGGCGTTGAATTTGATTTTCAGATTTGATATGTTGGTCTTGTTTTCGTCGTCGAGGCCAACGAGCCCATACCAGGTTTCGCCATCCTCCCTGAACTTTTTGTACTGGATTTTTGGCGCCTTGCCGCAGTTCCAGGTCTTGCTGTTTGTGACAATCTCCATATCGGTCGGAATCGTTTCGTCAATCAGCTCGTATTTCTCGTTGTTGAGGGTATAGTCGCCCACGTCCACGGAGAAGGTGTGTTCGCCATGCACAAACACACCATCCTCATTGTCTCCGCCGCCCGTCTCATAGGAATCCGAGAACTCGTAGTCCCCGGCAGTCCCGGTAATTTCGCCGTCGGTTGTGATTGTCAGCTCAACCGCGCCGAGGTTCTTGACATTCGCCCATGTCGCCGTAATCGTTCCGTCCTCATCGGGTTTGAAAGCCGTCTGCTTGGCGGTAATGGACTTTCCGGCGGCGGTCTTGAATACAACCTTCACCGATACCTTGCCGCTACGCGCCCTCTTAGAGGTGCTGACCGTTGCCGTTCCTGCATACAAACCCTCGTCGTTCACTATATAAACCGTTTTTGTGGCCGCCTTGGACCAATTCGCACCTGGATTCCATTTGCTCGATGACGAATACGATCCAGTCCCGCAGTACGGGCAGTCATCGGTTGAGATGATAACCGGATCGGGGGTGGGAGTGTCTGGTATCACAATCGTTCCGACGCCGCAGTACGGGCAGTCGTCATCGATGATTGTCCTTGCCGAGATCGCACCGGCTGCAAGAGCCGCTGCACATCCAATTATTATTGATTTTTTCATTTCATTGCCTTTCATTGTTTTGTGTGATTAAATCTGTTACCTTTCCGATTCGATCTCAAACGGCACGCTTCTCACGGTCTTCACCCACTTGCCAGACTGTTTTACGTAGTCGGTGAACCAGAAAGAACCCGCTGCGAACGGGCGCTCCACGAATCCTTCGCCACACTGGCAATCAATCCAGCCAGGCATAACGATGCCGGCGAAACCGCCATTCACAGTCTTATCCTTGAACTTTAGCTTTCCTTTTCCCTTAACCAGCCCCGTCTTTGATGCATATGACGATATTTTCAGTGAACCCGTTGCCGCGACAACAGCGAACTTTTTGTCACCGGCCTTGAGCACAGCTATCGGAGCCTCCGTCAAGTCACCATACCGCTCGCTTTCGAGTCCGCCTCCAGCGACCGCAGCATTGAATATTCCGCTGAGCGAAAACCGTTCGCAAAGCGCCGTAGGCGTGCTACCCGCCTTGAACCATGAGCCGTAGGCATCATGAAAAGATTCGACAGAAGTATTTCCGCGTGTCAGGAAGCAGGCAAGGCTCCCATCTGCCATCCCCACCACATCAAGCCCCTCTGCATTGGATGGTGTCTCCCATGTTGCCGCTCCGTTCGGTGACAAGCGCACCATTGCGGCGAAGACATATTTAGAGGTGTGCTTGAATATCGGTAGCCAAGCGCATTCCGTCACTGTACCGTTTTTATCGATCTCTCGCTTAAGTTCAAGCTTTGCCGTGCCAGATGCCGTTTTCCCGTTTGGCAGCATGGCTGAATAGCTCATTTTGCCGTTTTTCACCGCTGCTTTTGATGTCATCTTCAGCATAAGCGATATGCCACCTGCGGTAGTTTTGCGCTGTGTGGAGGTCTTTGCCGGCATCTGCACAGTGTAGCATCCTGCGTATGGGGTGAACGTGCCGCCCTGCGGAGCAGCCATCGCACCGCACATCACGACCGTATCGTCACCGATGTCAAGGTACAGCGTATGGCCGGGAACCGTCATTGTCGCCGTTAGTGTGCCGTCTGCCGCAAGCGCGAGCAGCAACGCCGTGTCGCCATCCCTGAACGCCGCCGTCATTGTGCCGTCCGTTTTGTCCTGATCCTGCCATTTGCCGCTAAACGAGTAGGAACGCGCCCTTGCCCCTGCAAATTTTGCTGTAATCCTACCCTTTGCCGTTATGCTGACGGCAAGCGTTCCGGATAGCAATTTCCCGTATGCCGTCTCCACCATGAGGGGAATCGACTGCTTGGCGCGCTTTTTGCCGAGGTACGGATTCAACTTGTACGGATCGGTTTCGGTTGGAGGAGCAATTCGCTCGGCGACAAGGTTTGCGGTGAACGCGCTGGACGCCCCCTGCGCGCAAATATTGCTTGTTGTGGACGGATATGCGGCAAGCCTCACATACGGAACGGCGGAGAGCAAAGTGGCGGTGAGTTCGATCTCTGCCGCCCCAACGCCTGACGCGATCGCCACGTTCCCTGTACACACAGATACCGTGATACCGGCATCTGCCGAGGCGTCCACAACTGAAAAACGCCAAACACCGGCTTCCGCATCCGCGATCCGCAGACACTCCGAACGGTCGTTGATCTGGAAGGAAACGGCCTCCGTTCTGCCGCCAGTCACCGTCCGCGTCGTAGTTTCGGCATAGTTGTCTGCCTCTCCGCCTCCATCGGCCAGCATAATCAGTTCCGAGAGCCGGGCGACATTCTCGGCAGGATCGTATACATAGCCGTCCACATGAAGATTTGCTCTGGCCACTACCTTGTCGGCCTTTACGAGGAGAAGGGTCGGATTGCCGAGGCGCGCCGCCGTGGAATCAGGGGCGAGCCATTCATCGGTAAACCTTGTGGTCATTGCGATGCGCGCCTCCGCCGCCTCCGCCGAAATCGCCTTGCGCGAGAGATATGACGCCCCGCTGATCATGGGCCGCCCCTCACGGAAATAGCTCGGTCCTGCGGCATAGGTCAGCAAGCGGGCTTTCCCGTTGCCAGCCGCCGTGGCAGGCGACGAGGACAGCCCTTGGTCGAACAGAACGAGATTCACCTTGTTTGACACGGCCCATTCTGTAAAACGCGGATCTGAGAATAAAGTAGAGTCAATCCCGTTGCAGTCTGGACACCAAAGCCCTCCGGAGAAGTTTGCCAGCACGTATCCGGGTCTCTTTTTCGCCGCTTCGTAGTCCATCGTCCACTCGCCGTATGAGAAATCCTCCCCGACGAATTTCGGGTTGTGTACGGAACTTGCCTGCGCTGCAACGCAATGTATTTCGCTGTCGGCCAGCTCCGCTCCGCTCCCATCAAGCAGCGTAAGCGCCAGTTTCTTCCCCTCCGGGAACGGAACGGCGCCGCGCGCAAGGTTCACGCGGCACATCTTCTGCGTCTCGGTGGGCATCCATGTGACAATGTTCGTGACGGCGGGCAGAACGCTGTCCGGCCAGACCGCGACCAGCAGGTTAGTAGCCGTTCCGCCAGCTCTGACATCGCGCGACAGGGGAACGTCGACATATGGCGTCGATGGTTCGGCCTCCAGCCGGTCGAATGCCGTATTGGACACGGTGAACGAAAATGCATCAGGTCCAAGATACGGTGTGTATGATGAAAAGGCGTCGTCAATCGCATCAGAGAGCTGCCGGGCGAGTGATCTGCCGTTTGCCGCGCCAGACATGCTTCCGTCCCGTCCAACAAAGCGCCTTGCGTACAGTGTGCCGTCCCGCTTCGGCCAATAGAGGCAGATGAACGGATACGATGATAGGCTCTTCGCAGTTCCGCCGGCCGTGGCCGCGAACCGCATCGCGCCCGAATCCTCGTTCACGCCGCGGTCTTTTCCTCTGGCTCCCTGAACAAAGCAATAGGCATAGTCCTGATGCCTCGACTGCCAGTCCCTGAACTCAGATGTTTCCACCGCCTTCTCAAGGTCTGCGCAATGACTGCATCCGTAGTTGCCACAGAAGAGGACTAATGGCGCTTGTGTTTGGATCGAAAGGTTGGTCGCTGCGGCAAACCTCCCCATCCATGCGCCGGTCAGCGCCTCATCCGTCGTTGCGACACCTCCTGCCGCCCCGAGCGCCACAGAAAAAACCGCGCATGCTGCGGCAAGTTTCGCCCTGATGCCCATATATGGAGTTCCCGTCATTCTCATTCAATCACCACCGGCCATTCGGCCTTGAGAGCCTTGCATGTCGCCGTGCCGATGCCCACACTCCCTTCGAGTGTTCCCGAAACCTTGAACGAGTAGCTCTTTAGTTTCGGTTTCTTGCCGGGGGCAACATTGTCCGCATTTGTTGCATAAGCCTTGAACGAACCGGTGAACGTACCTTTGCGGGCGTTGAGCTTTAGCGTGAGCCTTGACGTGTTGGGCTTCGTCCAGTCGCCGAGACCTGTCAGCACGTATTCTCCCGTTGCTTTGCTCCTCTTGTACTTGAGAGTTGCCGCCTTGCCGCAGTTCCATTTCCCGGTTTCCCTCGTTATCACGGAAACCTCCGCCGGAAGTGCATCGCCAATCAGACGGTAGTTGGGGTTGAGGGTGTAGCCGCCCGCCGTCACCTTGACGGAATGCGTGCCATGCTCGAACGTATCGCCGCCGCCCTGCGGCACGCTGCCGCCGACCCTGTAGCCGTCCACCGTGCCGTTCACTTCGCCGTTCGGCGTAATTGTCAGGTTCAGAGTTCCTCCGCGCACGACTACATTGCCGGAATCGTCCACCGGATATGGCCGATCCGTCTCAATGCACTGCGACTGATCGAGGAATTTCAGTACATAGACCTTCACCGGCACTTTGCCGCTCGAATCGATTTTCCCAGTGTCGATGATAGCGGTTCCAACCGATGCGCCATCCTTATCGACAATGGTGATCGTCGTGTATGCGCGCCGCGTCCAGTTGCCGCTCCACCATCCGTCCGGCAGGTCGAACGATCCGCTGCAATACGGGCAGGTCATGCCTATGGGCATGAACGTTTCCGGGTCGGTCCGCTGCAGGTTGGTTTCAAAGACGCTCGCCGCCGTTGCGGTAAATGCAACAACAGCCGTTAGGCAGCAACATGTGCATATCCTGTTCATTTCATTCTCCCATCCATTCTATCCTCGAAACTTTTCCGTCGGCGCCGACGGAAATCCTAAAACGAAGTTCGCCGGCGAATCCCGGAAATGACTTCTTTGCTGGAAACGAGACCGGCAGAATGAAAACCGAGCCATCTCCAGTATCCCAAGGATTCTCAGGCACAAGCTGGAACATCCCGGACACCATCGCGCCGGCCACTCTGCCGCTCAATCTCGCACGTCCGTTGCTCCTGATCCGGCACTGGAAATCGCCTGCCTCGACCGAGAACGTCTTTGCAATCCTCGGCGCGGAAATATCCTTGCGCCCCCACGGGATCTGGCGCAACAGGCCTGAAAATCCGGAAGAACCGGCGATACGATCCGATATGGACAGTTCGAGCGATTTCGACTCCCCACCGACCTTCGCTTCGGGCCGCACCGTGAATGCCGTACCTCCATCTTCCATAGTCGATGCGGACTCCATCCCTGCCGCCCTGAATGTGCGGTTCTTCCCTTTGATGCGGCCTTTCAGCGTCACTTTCCCTGTGGCTGCCACCGTGAATGTGAGAACCGAAGATTCGCCGTCCGCCTCCGCCAGGCCCACATAGGTGCCTGGCAGCGATGCGGGGCCCCCTTCCACCAGAACGGTGAACTGTCGTGTGACGGTCTCGAATCCTCTGCATCTTGCCGTTACCGTGACGCCGTAGCTTCCTGCCTTCTTGGGGTAGCCGGTTATCAGCCCGGTCTTTGCAGAATACTTCATTCCACTTGGCAGACCCTTCACCTTAACGGTCGCTTTGCTGTCGCCGGATGCCGAAGCGGTGATTCGGAACGTTTCGTTGACATAGCGCACTGTCTGCACGGTTGAGCCATCCGCTACCGCGCCGCCGCTCCCGGAAATCCGTTCTACCGAAAGGCTGATGCCGTCGCCGTCTGCGGAATCCGCAGCTGATCCTTGGCTTTCCGGCAATGGCGAAGCCACGCGGTAGTTGGCTATGATGTGGTATGTTTCCCGCAGGGTGCGCGTGTTGTCGTTACGCTTCACGGTCCCCACGACCGGGCCGTTCTCACCGAATGTGTATAGCGGCGACGAAAAGAACGGCCAGCGGATGAACGCCTTTCCGGCGGATGACGTAATCCCCATCACCGTCGTGTGCAGCACACCGTCGGCCTCGAACCTGTAGCCGGAGGAGTATTCCATGAGCTGCGGCCCCGGATCGGAGAACTGCTCGTCGTCATGCCCAGCCCCGAATATGTGCCCCAGCTCGTGCATGAGAGTGAACCTGTCCTTGAGCGTGGTTATGTCGCACACGCAGTAGCCGTGCTGGGCCAGTTCCTCCAGCCCGCGCGAGCTGAGATCCTCCTTGAGGAACTTGTAGGATATGCCGTAGGTCGATTTCTCGTTGAGATCCACCAGCACCGCCACGACGTCCGCAGCCATGGTGTCGCGCAAGGCCCGCACTTCCGCGACGGCGGCCCTCTCCGCATCGGTCTTGGCATTGACGGAGCCGATGAAGTTTACGAGCGTGGTCTTTATCTTTTTCGCCGAAAAGTCGGCGGCCACCGCCCTTGCACCCGCAAAACGGAACGTGAAGAGCCGGTCAAGGCCGGTATTGGCGAGACCGGCATTGACGCAATCGACCTCTGTCCGGGCGAACTCCTCCGGGGTGCCGCATCCGTTTGCCGAAAGCCAAGCCATGGCAGAGGCGTCGTATGCAATGAGGATATCGACCTTGTTCGTCTCCGCTTCGCCCTGCGACCACCGATAGGCGGGCTTCACGGCGACCGTATCGGCACCGTTCAGCGGCGGCAGGGAGATGCTTTCGCACCCCGAACACTCGATGGATGCTTCCGCACCAAAAGCGGAGAGGGCAAGAAAGGGGAGGATGGCCGTTATTTTCCTCATCTGCCCTCCTTGAACGCAATGTCCATCCAGTCCGGCATGTACATTCCAGCGCCCGGCACGAACTTAGCCCAAGCAGGGGCATTGGCTCCTTCTTTCAGATACAGAGGCTTTACCAGCTCGCCGGAAAGGAACAGCAGTTTCGTCTTTGCGGCGACAGAGGGCGGAATCGCGCGCAGAGGGAACGCCGGCGAAACAAGCACAAGCCGCTTCACGGCATGCGGATTCTTTTCCTTTGCGCGGAGCAGATATTCCTTCATGTACTCTCTGGCGGCATCGCCGGATGCGACAAGAGCATCCACATCCGCCGGAATCCTGCCGATATCCTCCGTCACCGCCACCATCCCGAATTTCGGATTGCGCCGCAGGAAATCGCGCAGTTCATGCCCGAATGCGCCGGTCATGCCCATCGACAGCACATGGTCGTCGCGCAGCACCCATGTCTTCGGATTGCCTCCGCCGACCGTGGTCACGCCGCTATCGTGCCGAACCATTGTCGGCATCTTTCCGAGCGCCCTGCCGCCATGCACCCCGATGATTATGCAGACCGCTGCACCGAACGCAAAAGCAAGGACTATCGCTTCCGCAATGCACCGCATATGCGGCATCCTGCCTCCGGAACGCCTGAACGCCGCCAGCGGGAGCGTGCATGCCGGGAGAATCCATAGCGTCCAGCAATGCCCGACGGTGCTGAACCACATCGCGACCGCGAACGCCATCCAAAGCGCCAGCGCAGAAACAGCCGCTTTGGAGCGCTTTGACATCATGCCCAGAACGATCAGCAGCATGAACCACCCGGAGCAGTAGGCAAACCGGAAATCCCAGCCATGCTCCACCATCCAGGTTAGATGGCTGTTGAAGAGCCATGTCTGGGGATGGTAACTACCCAACGGCTGGAACCAGTCGCAGTACGCCTGACCGCATTTTTCACCCCATCCGTCCGGCGCCGCCGCCATCATCGCCGGGGCGGCCTTCCAGCACTCCATCCGCAGCATGTTGCCTTCGCCTCGCTCGAGAAGATTCCTCCCGAACCGGTCGCCGAACGCGCCCATCGCCGCAAGCCCCGCCACAAGTGCGACGGCGCATCCCCAGAACGCCGCTTTCCTGAACGAGAACCGACGGGCAACGGCGGTGAACGCCAGAATCATCGCCCCGAGGCAGAAGCCCACGAAAGAGCCGCGCGACTCCGTGAGGAAAAGCGCCGTCAGCGATGCGGCAAGCCCTGCGCCAGACAAAATCCGCATCCAGAGGCCCGGCAGAAAGGCCAACCCCGCCAAGGCGAGGACGGCAAGCTCCGCGAAGAGTGTGCCTGCCGCGTTCGGGTTGCGGTAGCCGAGCCTCATGCGGGACGTCCCCTTCCAGAAGTCACCCTGCGGCTTTTCCCTGGGCCAGCATTGCCTGAGCGTGAGCCTGCCTCTGGGGGCAACAACAGCCGAATCCCTCTCTCTCTGCGCATCCCCAGCGTTGCGCCTGAACGCGGTGAGCCGGCCTGACGCATCGAAGAGGAACTCCGCCGGGCCGGCCTTCATCCAGTCCTTCGCATTGACATGGGCCTTCCCGCCCTGGTGCGAGAGCCTGAATCTGCCGTCGGGTTTCCACCACACCGGGTCGATGCTGGAGCCGTCGCCCGCGAAAAGGGCGAGCCGGTTCCCTCCGTACAGCAACGCGCTCGCGCCGAGCGGCGCAGGGGCGAACTGCACGACCGAAACGGCGTTTGCCTCCGCTGCAGGGCGGATTTCGTAGGAATCCCCCCGCAGGATGGCCAGCGTGGCTATCGCAAGAACTGTAAGGCGGCGCATCATTCCAATCGGTATTCCTCCCGTCACAGCATTGAGGCGGTCGGGAACTTGAGCGCCTGCTTAGCCTCTTCGAAAACCTTCTTGTCGCAGACGATCTCCACATTGGCCGCCTTCACAAGTCCCTCCACGAACTTCACGAACTGTTTGTTGGACTTTGTCTTGAACATCTCCTTCTTAAGCTCCGCCGTGGCGACTGTTTCGTAGAACTCCGGAAGGCGGAAGAATATGCGCGCCAAGACATACCGCGGCTCCCCGCCGTTCTCCTGCCTCTCGATCTCCACGAGCTTCAAGATCATCATTCCGTTGTCGCCCTCGATGGGCGGGGTGATTTCGCCGACCTTCATGCCCTCGATGCGCTTCTTGAGTTCCGGCTCGTCATTGAAGCCGTCGAGCGTGAAAGCGGCCCATTCGCCGTTTTCCGGCTCGCTTTCGTCCTGGTTGTACTTGTTGGCGGCATCTTCGAACGAAATCTTGTTCTCGACAATCTGGTGCCAGATGTTAGATGCGTTGGCCCATATGACGGCGTTTGTCTGCGCCGCCCTTTCGTTGTACCGGGCTATCCACTTTTCGCAGTCCGCCGTCTCTGCGTCGGTCACCGTCACCGGATGATCCTTGAAATGCCTTTCGCGAACAGCCGTCAAGAGCGCCATGCGGGCTATCTCCGAGTCCAGCTCGATGCGGGCGTCGCCCGTAAATCCCTTTGCGAACGTGTTCCACGACACGAACGGCTTCTTGCACGACTTCTGGAACGTGCTGCGCATCTCCTCCACCTGCTTTGGCGTGGCGGCGATTCCGTTGGATGCCGCATAGTCCCTGATCACGCCATCAACCGATACCTTGCTTGGATATGTGGCCAATATCTGCAGCTCCACCGCCGCGCCGTTCAGGTCGCGCTTGAGCTGGTCGCGCACAGCCATGTTCAGCGACTGTTTCTTTAGTGCAACAAGCCGCGTGAAGTCGGCCTTGGTGAACCCGTTTGTTCCCACCTTCACCATTACGTCGCCGTCCTTTATTGTTGCCAGAAGCGGCGAGCCGGATCCCTTGTCCGCGTTCTTCTTCGCCGGCTCGGACTTAGAGCATCCCAGAAACGCCGAACAGATGGCCATGGCCATCATCACCTTCCACCAATTCATCTATGCACCTTCTTTCGTATATGTTTGGTTCTCATACAACAGCGGGGGGTCGGTTTCCACCTTCCCCCCGCCGGACTCATCAACGTGAGTGTTTATGGGTTTTGCCCGTGATCACGACTCATCGTCGGAGCATTCAACAACCAGATTGAGCAGCTCTTCGATGTCGATGATCGGCGTGACATCGGACTCACCTTCTTCCTTCTCGTACAGGCTGTAGCCGAGGATGGAGAGGTAGTACTCCTCATCCGCTTCGACTGCATCGCCGGCCGCATCCACGACCTCGCCGTCAACGATGCTGAGGCTGCTGTCGATACCGTAGGTGTAGGCAACCTTGAGCGTGTCGCAGTCAATCGGCTCACCATGATCCGTATCATCATCGTCCGCAGCGCCGAAGCGATCCATGAGGATAGCCCAGTTCTCCATGCGCTCCAGAACGGCGGCGAGGTTGCCAGCCTTCTTGAACTTGTAGGACTGCGTGATGCGAGTGGTCCTCTTCAGCTTGTTAGCGGCGGAGGTGTTGAACTTGATCTTCCACGTACCGTAGGCGGCCGTCAGGTCGGTGTTGTCGATCCAGCCGCCGCAGGTGTCGCAGAACGGCTCAATGGAGCAGTCACCGATACCGCAGTAGGGGCAGCTACCAACGAGATCATCCGTGCCAGGCATGCGGAAGCCCGCGAAGTTGCCGGAGATGTTGTTGATGATGCTGCGGCAGGTTACGGCTGCGACCGAAGCCTTGCCGAAACCGGCACCCATGAGGTAGAGCGCCTGCGGATCAACATTGTTCGCGAGAACCCATGCACCCTCGACCTTCTTGAAGTCGTTGTCAATGCGGTTCAGGAGCGCCCAGCCGAACACGGTGTTCGGGATGACATAGTAGGTGTCAGCCGTCTGATTCCAGAAAGCATAACCACCGAGGGAACGGCCACCGCCATTCACAGGGCGATAACGGCGCCAACGGGGGTCGGCAATCGTCTCGCACTCGCAACCCCAGAACACGCCAGCGATCTTGATCGTGGCCTGCTTGCGGAAGCCAGCCTCTTCACCCCTCTCGAACAGGCTGCCGCCAGTGCCGTAGATGGACTCGTAGTACTTGACAGTTGCGGCAGTAGCCTTACCTTCCTTGCACACCCCGGTCTTGACCGTGAGCGTTGCATCGTAAACCTGAGCCAGGTACGACGCTTCGGCACCATAACCAGCCGTAGCGGCGGCGATAGCACCAAGAATCATCAGTTTCTTCATTACTGTTTTTTCCTTTGTTTATTGTTCTAGAACTCGTCCGGCGCACGCCGTCCGGCTTCTCACACCGTCAGGCTTGACTTTTGGTCACGCCGGGTACCGCTACCCAGAATCTTCCGATCCCCTCTCGCGGTCCTAGGCCCCAGACATGACGTCCGATGCCTCCCTCAATATTTAGGCGATTTCTCGCATCTTTTCTAATGGCTTTCTAAAAACATGCTTCGGCAGCGCATAAACAGCCTTGAAGAAGCCCGTCCAGAATGCGCAAAACCTATGGCACAATCGCAATACTTGGAGCGTCAGGGGATTCTGGTGCTGAATAAGGTTTCTAATCGGCTTCTAATCCGGCCGGGTATTTTACGCTTAACTGCCATTCAACTTTACGATTGACGGATTGTTCATTAGTGCGTTCCGCCTCATTTTACAGATCGGGAAGGGCTCGCTGAACTGCTGCCAGAAGCGCGGCGGGAGTCGGTTGGGTGTACCGCGCGTGCATTCCGCCTCCCGCATGGCCCGTTATCGCGTCCGTGACATGCGGGGGAATCCCGCTTTCGTCCATCATGGAGATGAACGTGGCCCTCAGAGAATGGAAACTTGCGCGTCCACTGCCCTGTTTCAGCACATGGCATGCCCGGAATGCCGCACTGAGCTGACGCGATGGACGCCTCCTTACGTTGGAAGGGAACAAAAAAAGTCTTGCGTCTGTTTCCTGTGGTTTGCTGCGGGTTGCTTCGTCAAGTCGCCGCCTCACGCACGCGCGCGCGCGACTTATTAAAGGTATGGTAAGTGTGCGAGCCTTGCTGTTCCGCACCTTGTTTGGCTGAATATGTAGAAACGCGCCGTCCTGCGCCACCTCCGTGACCTCCAGCTCCGCAACATCCGACAGGCGCAGTCCAGTGTAGAACCCTATCGTTACCATGTCTGCGTAGGCCTGCCGACCCGTGGATGTGAAGTATGCGATTAGTCGCCTGACCTCCTCTACGGAGAGACGCCGGTAGTATTCACTCGCCTTTCCCGCGACCCGTACATCCTTCCACACCGCATCGTCAAGCGAAAGTGTGCGCCACACCCTGTGGTAGAACACAAGCATACGTTTTGCCGAGACGTATCGTCGCGCCAGCAGGGCGGCCACCTGCTGGGCATCGCAGTGCGAAAGCTGCACTGGCCCCTGCACCTTGAGCCGCAACTCCGCAACGGCGTCGATGAGCAGCTGCACCCACCGCTCGTATGATGGGCGGCTCGCGGACGGAATCTTTCCCGGTGACAGGGCCTCGAAATCATTCCAGAGTCTGTCCCAGGAAAGAATATCGGCAAACCGTCTGCGGCTTAGCTCATGGCGGGCATTGTCGCCGAGGCGAACCAGTTGCTGTAGCCAAAGCGTTTCATTGTCCGAATCGGCCGGTGCTAGCATGGCTGCGCGTATGCGCGCAACCGGTTTTAGGGAGGTGCGCAGGGCGAGCCACCTCTGGTGCCCGTTCTGTGCCATCACGAGATAGTAGCGGCGGCCTTTCCGCTGTATCGAGCCAACATATGTCTTCATGATAGGTGGAAGTATAAGGCATAATGCAAAGGTGTGGCGCTCCTGTCATGCAGAGGCTTGACACAACTCCCAAACACGCTTTTTGCCATTTGTGCGATGTATGCGAAACTACCGGGAGGCTAAAAAGATTTCCCCTGTGGTCTAAAATGATTCCCAGTATGGTCTAAAATAACTCCCCCTTTGGTCTAAAAAGAGGATCCCTTTGGTCTAAAAACGCACGCCCCGCAAGGTAGCTCGCGCTCCTGTGCGGGTAGGGTACGCGTCCCGCGTGACCGTTGCGGGCGAAACGCGCAGGATGCGCGTTTTACCAGGCCGATACCCATTGAGCCTTGCGGGTTCGTGAGCTTTCGTGGTCGCGCGTATGCGCCATTTCATCTTTGTGTCGCTTTGCGTCCTCTGCGGCTAAACCTACCCTTTGCGGCTGAAAACAGAGCGACATAAGAATCGACCCCATTTGTTGCCGTAGCAATAGGCCGGAACATCTTTTGACCTAGGCCGGAGCATCGTTCGCCCTAGGGCTGAGCATCGTTTGCCCTAGGGCAAAATCGCTTTTGGCCTATGCTGAAACGGCGCGAGGATTTGACGAAAAGAAGAAAAAAAAAATCTCCTGCGGAAGGAGCCGAAGTGGAACGACATTCACGAAACCCCTGAAAATAAAGGCTGAAACGCACTTCCGCACCCCTAAAAACTTTTTTAAAATTTTTTCTCCAACCCCCTTGCGCTCGTATGCGAGTTATGCTATTATACGCCCTGTTTTCAAGCACCCAAAGGCTTTCGGACGTCATGTCTGGGGCCTAGGACCGCGAGAGGGGATCGGAAGATTCTGGGTAGCGGTACCCGGCGTGACCAAAAGTCAAGCCTGACGGTGAGTGGGAACTGGCGCTGTGAAAGAACAGAAAAAGGTTAACCGCTCAATGACGCGATGCTGGGTGGCAAAGCGGAGGAGAGCAAAAGGAATTCCGAAAGGAAGATTAAAAGAAATGAGCAAGTTGATGATTGTTGCCGCTGCTGCGGCGATGACGATCGGTGCGAACGCTGCTGTGTTCCAGCCGATTGATTGTGATGAACCGGATATCGAGGCTCCGTGCCCTGTGATGGTCTTTAAGCTGACCGCTTCGGGCAAGGCCACGGTTGACATGAACGAGGGTGCCTACAAGTCCGTGAAGGCTCTCAAGGTCTCCAAGGGCGCGCTGGCTCTCTTCCCCAACGAGGAATGCGCTGCTGACGGTCTCTGCTGCTATGACACGGCGACCATCTATGCCCAGCTCAAGATGGGCAGCGATATGTACCTGTTCGGTCTGGCTGATGTCGAGATCGGCAAGTGGTCCGTGTTCGGCAAGAACTTTGAGGCGGCCAAGAACTACCGCTCCCAGATCAAGCCGGGCAAGACGGTGAAGCTCGAGTCCGACCTGTTCCTGACGGCCGATGCGGTTGATACGCTCGACGGCGAGGACACGGTGAGCCTCTGGGCCTCTGCGTTCGGCGACATGACCCTCAAGGTCACCAAGGCCACCAAGACCTCCGGCTACTGCGACAACGACAGCGACGAAGGCTGCGATCCGATCTGGACGCCCAAGACCTACAACGGCTGGTTCGTCGGCTACCACAACCTCGTGAACGATATGTACTCCTGCTTCAACTGCGATTGCGGCGACTACGATATCTTCGGCGGTACGTGGAAGGCTGTCTACCAGGCCAAGCTCGCGTCCGATTCCGACGCCCAGAAGCTCGCCTTCAACAAGAAGGTCATCTTCGGCGAGGATGGTCTGCTCGAGGACGAGGAGTAATCCAGTAAGGATTCACAATCGGTAGGCTGAAAAGCCTGCAAAAGGAGGGGGGTGTACGCGACATGCGGGCACCCCCTCTCTGAATAAAGCAAAAGGACATTCAAGATGACTTCATCCAGATGGCACATGATTCTCGCGATAGCGCTTGCCGCAACCGGCGCAGCGCTGCGGGGCGACGGGCCTGTCAAGCCGTCTGGGATGAGGATCGATCCGGCGCGCGCGGCGGCGAAATCGTCCGACAGGATGTCTTTCGCGCGGGACAGAAGCGCGGCCGGCGGCGCAGCGACGAACGACGTGATGCGCCAGTTCAAGGATGACGACGTATTTCTGAACATAGCTGGGCAGGACGTGCTCAAGTGGCGGCTCATACGCGAGCAT
Source organism: uncultured Verrucomicrobiota bacterium (assembly GCA_946631345.1). Lineage (GTDB taxonomy): Bacteria > Verrucomicrobiota > Kiritimatiellia > RFP12 > UBA1067 > UBA1731. The sequence goes on along the minus strand of CAMPAA010000014.1, from coordinate 4,059 downwards.
CTTGAAGATGCCGTGAACAACTTCCCAGCGCGGCCGGACATGGGCACCGAGGGCTACAACGCCGCCAAACAGGTCGTTTTCCAGACGAGGCTCAAGAAACTGCTCGAGCGCTATCTTCAGCTGGCGGTGATTGCCGTCGAGGCCAGAAGGCTCGGCATAAAGGTTGACGAAAAGGATTTCGAAGAAAAGCGCGAGGAATCACGCAGACACTACGCGGGCAAGGGCAAGGCCGGCGAGAAGATGCTCACGTTCATCGGAGCGAAGCGCGAATCGTTCTACGAGCACAACCTCACGAACGCGCTTCTCTGGCGCGCCTACGCCGAGCAGGTCGTGCGCCCCTCCTTCACGAACACGGCGGAGGAGATCAAGGAATGCATTGCCATGCAGCATAAGGCGAACGTGGATGCGCAGGCGACAAACGAATACAAGCGGACGTTCATCCACGAGATACACCGCAAGGTCAAAGGCGGCTTTCTGGGCTTCGGCAAGATGGATTTCGGCGAAGCGGCGAAGAAGTGGAGCGAATGCCCGAGCTACGATATGGGCGGCGTTCTGACCGATCAGGACGAAAAGCCGCAGCGCATCACGTCAGGCGATGTGCGCGAGGAGATGGAGGCGGCCTACAAAAAGCTCAAGCCCGGTGAGATAAGCGATGTTGTGGAGACTCCGTTCTCCTGGCATATCATCAAGCTTCTGGCGCGCCATCCTGAGACCGAGACCGAGAGCGAGAGCGTGGAGATTGCCCACATCATGCTTGAAAAGTCGATGCTGTTCCCGGAAATGACAGAGGAGCAGGCGAGCCGGAAAATCTCCGACGCCAAGGTGAAGGTGGAGATGAAAAACCGCTTCATCGACCTTTTCAAGAAGACAAAGATAGACTGCAAGGTGGATCTTGTGGACAAACGACCCGCCGGGAAACGGAAAGGCCCGCGCAAGCGCATGATAAAGGTCGGGCGCGATTTCTGAGCAATCTGCAAAACGAAAGAGGTGAAAACCATGAAGAAACTGATGATGATACTTGCCGTGGCAGCAGCGACGCACTGCGGCTTCTCCGCGTTTCTCCCAGAAGTGGGTAACGGCACCGAGCCGAACAAATGGACCCGCAACATGGCCGGGGTTCTGGAGGCGGCGAAAAAGACCGGCTATCCGATCTTTCTCACGATGCTCAACGAGGCGGCGGACGGTGAGGGGTGCAGCCACTGCCATGCGTTCGTGCAGAACACCATCAACACGGCGGCGTGGAAGAGCCTTGTCGCCGACTACAAGTTCTACATGGTGCTACTGAACAGGTGGGGGCTTTACGGCGGCGAGATATTCGATGCGGCGCACGGCTCCGTGAGCAACGACACGTTCCAGAAATACTGGAGAATGTACGCGGCATCGTCCGGCTTCCCGCTCGTCGCGGTGATACGTTCGAACGGCTCGCGCTACAAGTACTGGCTCGATCCGCAGACGCGCGGCACCAACATGCCCGGCTACATCCGCGAGGCGATAGCCGCGCTCGCGCCCAACGACAGCATCTTCTCACTTTCGTCGGTGTCTTCGGTCTCGGTGAGCGAGGGCGGAAGCTGGAAGGGCAAGATCGTCCGCACCGGCAAATCCGGCCAGAGCGGCACCGTGACGCTTTCGCTTTCGGGCACCCATGCCGACCGCTACACGGTGACCCCCAATACGATTTCGTGGGACGGTTCGGACGGCGAGAAGACTGTTGAGGTCACGGGGCCTTCGACTAAGGACGGCATCCTGAGCGACACGATAACGCTCGGAATCGCCGCGAGCGGCTTCGGCAGCTCGAAGATATCCTATGGCACGCAGAAACTCACGCTTTCGTTCAAGGATTCCTCAATCGGCAAGACGCTTGCCGAGTTCTCGGCTTCCTCCGGGATTTCCACCCTTTCCTCTGGGAGCATCTGGTACGTGCCTGCCAAGGCAGACGGCAACGTGCTTGAGACATCTACGACCGGATCCGCCTCGCTCACCTGGACGGCGGCGGCGGCAGGAGTGCTTTCCGTTGCGGGGAACGTGTCGGATGCCGTCTCGATGAAGGCTACGCTCAAGCCCGTATCCGGCGAGGCAGAGACGTTCGACCTTGCCGCCGATGTGCAGACCGTCGGCGTGGCGGCGGGAGACAGGCTCGTGGTGACGGCCACCGTCAGCGGCGCAAACGAAGCGCAGAAGATTGGGTTCAAGACGCTTTCGTTCAGCAAGATCACCGTGACCGCATCCTCGCCGGATGACGGCGAGGCGTTCTCTCGCGCGGCGCTCAAGAGCGACGCGTCACTCGTCGATCTCAAGTGGAACAGCAGCACAGGCGGACTGGACTACGAGGTTTTCGCAAACACAAACGGCGCGGCGTTCTCCGGTGCGCAGGTGTATTCCGGCACCGGCATGTCAGTGAATGTAATCGACTCGGGGTATCTTTCCGTCGATTCGTTTGTAGGCGAATGTGCATGGGGCGTTCGCGCAATGAAGGCGGCGGACTACGGAAAGGCATGCGCCACCGCCACGGCGGCGTTCTCGATCGCTTCCGGCCCGGCGTATCCGGGATCCACGCCCTCGAGTGTCACGCTGTTCCAGAAGGGTGATGCCGAGCTCGACTTCTCCGCGCAGGTCGCGGACGGCGCTGCGGCGGTCAGCTATTCGGTCAGTTCGGGCAAGCTGCCGAGCGGTCTTGTGCTGAACAAGAATACCGGCGTCATTCGTGGCACGCCGACGCGCACCGGCAAGTATTCGGCCACTATCACGGCCACCAGCAGCGAAGGGACGCAGTCGATAGACGTCTCGTTCACGGTAGGTAAGTTCCCGTCCGAGCTGAAGGGCGAGTACAACGGCATATTCTTCGATTCGCGGCAGAACATGGTAGGCAGCATAACATGGAAGGTGTCGAAGAACGGCAAGGTGACCGGCACGATCCTCCGTGAAGGCAAGAAGACCAAGATAAAGGGCGGCATTACGGTTGACGAGAACAGCGCAGTGATATTTGGGGACGACAACATCTCCATATCGCTCGTATCCGGCTCCACTTCCGTGTGGGGTGGCACTTTCGACGGGCTCCAGCTCTACGGCACCAAGACCGGAACGAGCTTCCCGGCCTGGACCGGAAACTGGAACGTCGGCATGGGCGCTTCCTCCAACGGAGCCATGGCCGGATACGCGACTGCCAAGATCGCAAAGAAGGGCACGGCAAAGATGTCGGTGAAGATCATGAACAAGTACAAGCTGTCGGCCAAGGGCAGTCTGCTCGTTCTGGACAAGGCGTTTGTGGATGCGCATCTCTCCAAGTGGTCGCGTGGAGGCAGCGTTGCGTTCGCACAGGCGTTCAAGAAGTCCTCCGGGCGTAAGTTCAACGGCGGTTTCGCGTTCTACGTGAACGGTTCCGCCACTGAAACCGCCGCGATGGCGGATTTCATGGGTACGTTCTTCGACGAGAGCAACGGCTCGCGCTGGAACAGGCCGGCGTTCACGTCGCTCAATGGCGCTGTTGCGACGACGGCTGGCGGCATCGAGGAGGTTTCGTTCCCCGTCAAGGCGACCGAGAAGAAGCTCTCCGCCGGTTCAAACTCCTGCTCCGCCAAGATCGGAGGCAAAACCTCCACTGGCGTATTCAAGGGCTCGTATTCGGCGGGTGGGACAACCCACAAGTACGAGGGGATCCTTTTCATGGAGAACGGTGAAATCGTCGGTTTCGGCGGCGGAAACGCAGGCGTGAGCAATCCGTTTGCGATTGAGATAGGGGGTGGCAAATGATTTCGGCGAAGAGAATCGCGTCTGCGGCGGCTTTTGCCGCGCTTGCGCTGAACACGGCGTTCGGCGCGCTTGGATTCACGGAAGAGTATATCGAGGCTGACACATCCAAGGTCGTGCCGGGCGAGTGGAGTAGGCGGTTCGATGACGCCAAGGCGATGGCCGACAGCCAGCACATCCCGATGGTCGTGTTCTTCGGGGGGCTGTCGTGCAGCGTGTGTGAGACCCTGCAGAAGGCCTGCATAACGGAGGAATTCATCTCCTGGCAGGCGCGCAAGAAGCTCATAATGGTCTTCACCACGGACAATATCCTCG
>CAMPAA010000013.1 GCA_946631345.1 uncultured Verrucomicrobiota bacterium | reverse complement strand
ATCCGCCACGGCGAGCGCCGGCAACGACCATCGCCTCGGTGCCAACGAAGCGCCGCCGGCCGTGATATCTATATTCCTTGGCGACGAACTTTCCGCTGTCATGAAGGAGATAGAGACAGGCAAGCCCGAACGGAACTCCGGTCGCCGATCAAAGCTGAAGATCGGCGTCGATACGCTGCCGCCCCTGCCTTCGGACACCACAGACCGCAACCGCACTTCCCCGTTCGCGTTCACAGGCAATAAGTTCGAGTTCCGCGCACCCGGTGCCTCGCAGAACTGCGCCGTGAACCAGATGGTGCTCAACACAATCGTGGCCGAATCGATAGACGCCATATGCGACAAGCTTGAGGCGATGGATGGCGACTTCAACGTGAACCTCCAGAACCTCCTGCAACGGCTCATACGCAAGCACAAGCGCGTGCTGTTCTCCGGCGACGGCTATTCGGATGACTGGCGAAAGGAGGCCGCCAACCGCAATCTGCCAGACCTTCCGGACACGCCTACGGCCATCGCTCCGCTTGGCGATGCAGCGAACCAGAATCTCTTTCTGGAATATGGCGTGCTTACGCCTGCCGAGATGAACGCCAGGCGCGAAATCGCTCTCGAGGATTATGCTCGTCGCATCGGCATAGAAGGGGCCGTGGCCCTTGAGATTGCCCGGTCCATGGTCCGTCCAGTCGTAGCAGACGAGTTCTCGAAGCTGGCGACGGCCATATCGCTCGCCAAGAAGGACGGCCTAAAGGTCGGTCAGAAGGGGCTGAACGCCCTCTCGCTCAAGCTTGGCGCCGGCCTTGACGATCTCCATGTGAAGTGCGAGCGGCTCGACAAAGCCTTATCTCATGGGCGCTCGGAGGAAGTCGTCGCCATGATGCGGTCGCTCCGCAAGACGGTGGACGCCCTTGAGCATCTGGTGGACGATGAGCGCTGGCCGCTTCCGAAATACCGCGAAATGCTGTTCGTATATTGAGAAGGTCGTGGACAAGACAAACATTGACGAGGTTGCTCGGGCAATTGTGGCCCTCAACGTGTGGAAGAAGGCGTCCAAATACAACTGGGCGTTCGTCTCCGAACTATTCGATAAGCCGCTGATCGCTGCAATAAACCTTGCGTCAGATGGGCCCATCGCGGCCCGTCTCCTGCTTTTCAACGGATTTGTCGCACATCGCGACTACCTTATTTTCAGCCAAAGTAAGGAACTTTCATTCGCACTTTCGCCAATCGACTTCGACCACTATGAGGTGATAGGTCTCAAGGACGGCTCGGCGGAAATCTTTGATTACAGGCCTGGGTTCGTACCCATCCATCCTGACGCAGAGACTCGTGCACTGCTGGCACCTGTGCTCTACGAGTGTTACGGGCTGCTGCTTCGCATCGACGAAGATCCGGAATTGCCAGCCACATACATGGGCGAAAAGGCCCTTTTCTCCCGCAAGGAGGGGTTGGACGGCCGCTGGCACGATGCGCCTCTTGCTCCGCCCAACATTGATGCGGTTACATGGACGGAGCGGGTAGACCTTGACCGTGCAAAATGCGCACAGGCTGTTCGTCTCGACATGGAGCCGGCAGAGGTCTGGGAGGCCGATTTCGTTCAGATGCCGCTTTACCGTACTGAGGATTGCCAAGCACGGGTTATGTTCCTGTTCGTCGCCATTGATGCGAAGACCGGGGAACGGCGGGTTTGGCGCAAGCTGGCCGTCGATCCATCGGTTCCGCGCAACGGAACTCTTGATGCGTTGAAGCCCATGTGGGAGTCGTTGGCAGCCCACATGCTTGACGGCGTGCTTCGGCGTGGCAAGGTGCCTGGTGCGATTCATATACGTTCACAGCGCATTATGCGGTTCCTGCGTCCACTTGGGATGCAGCTGCCGTTCAAGCTTGTGCTGCATCGCGATCTCCCGCGTTTGACCGTCGCGGTGAACCGCTCGATTCTGGAACATACCGTATGAGCATGGATACCGATATTCCGTTGTTGCTTTCGCTGTTGTTCATCATCGGCGGTTTGATCGCATTGGCGCGAAGCGCAGATGTGTTCATAGATGCCGCAAGCGCCTTGGCGCACCACTTCGGGCTGTCTCCGCTTCTCGTAGGCATGGTGATAATCGGCTTCGGGACGAGTGCACCGGAATTGGCAGTCTCGGCGATTTCGAGCGTAGGCGGCCATGCAAACCTTTCGCTGGGCAACGCATACGGGAGTTGCATATTCAACATCTGCGCAATTCTCGGGGCAACGGCGCTCGTATGGCCCATCAGGGTCAAGCCATCCGTCTGTTGGTTCGCGGCTCCATTGCTGATGGGTATAACGGCCATGTCGTACTTCATCGTGAATGATGGAGTGTTCGAACTGCACAACGGCGTGACGTTGCTGGCCGCGTTCGCCGTAATACTGCCTTTCTACTGCTGGTACGACCAGAAAGGGGCTGCGCAACCAGAGGGGGCAGGGGCTTCAGCGCCGATTAACATGGGGCGCGAATGGGCTATGCTGATTCTTGGTCTGTCTATTCTTGTGCTTTCCTCCCATGTAATGGTGTGGGGGTGCGTGGATTTCGCGCGCGACGTCTTGCACGTGAGCGACCTGATGATTGGGCTGACGGTTGTTGCGGCCGGGACTTCTCTGCCGGAATTGGCCTCCGCCATAGTTTCGGCGCGCAAGGGTGAAAACGAGTTTGTTGTAGGCAACATCGTAGGTTCAAATCTCTTCAACACTCTTGCCGTGGTCGGGTTGGCTGGCACCATATCTCCGTTTGGCGACTTCAGCGGATATATTCTGACGCGTGATCTGCCTGCCATGTTCGGCGCTTCGCTGCTGATTCTGTTGTTTGGCGCAAACTTCCGCAATCCGCGTGAAGACGGCATCATTTCAAGGTGGAAGGGCGCGGCCTGGCTGGCGCTGTTCGGCATTTATCTTACGGTTACGATTCTGCAGGAAACCGGGAAGTGGAGGAGCATCTGGTAGGGCGGTCTTGTGGTATAATTCCGGCTGTTTTGGGACAAGAACAGACAGGTCGGTTCGAGATTGTCGCACGCGATGCCACAACGCAGGCGCGGCGTGGTGTTCTGCACCTTGCGCATGGAGATGTTGAAACGCCGGTATTCATGCCGGTCGGCACTCAGGCCACCGTCAAGGCTCTTGAGCCTCGGGACCTTTTGGCGGACGATGCCCAGATCGTACTGTCGAACACCTATCATCTCTTTCTGAGACCCGGAGCCGAAGTTCTTTCTGCTGCTGGCGGGCTACATCGCTTTATGGGCTGGGACAGGCCAATCCTCACCGACTCAGGCGGGTTTCAGGTGTTCTCTCTCGCAAAGATCCGAAAGCTGACAGATGCCGGTGTGGTGTTCAACTCGCATATAGACGGACATGAATTCTTTATGGGTCCGTGCGAGTCAATGGAGATGCAGCGCGTCATAGGTTCCGATATAGCAATGGTTTTCGATGAGTGTCTGCCGTATCCATGCGAACGTGCGCGTGCGGAGAGGAGCGTAGAGACCACACTCGCTTGGGCGAAGATGTCGAAGGATGTTCCCCATGCGCCCGGGCAGCAGGTGTTCGGCATAGTGCAGGGCGGCGTGTATGGCGATTTGCGGCGTCATTGCGCGGAAGAGCTTGTCAAGATAGGTTTTCCCGGATACGCAATCGGCGGCGTGTCGGTGGGCGAGCCTGAGGCTGAGATGTACAGGGCTGTTGAAGCGAGCGTGCCGTATCTGCCCGACGACAGACCGCGCTATGTGATGGGATTGGGCGTAATCCGCCAGATGGCGCAATGCGTTGCGCGCGGCATAGACATGTTTGACTGCGTGCTTCCCACTCGTATCGCCCGTCACGGCACTGCGGTTACGAGAGGCGGCAACATTGCGATCAAAGCTGCGGTGTGGGCGCGCGATCAAGGGCCGGTGGAGGAAGGATGCGACTGTTATTGCTGTCGCAACTTCTCGCGCTCATACGTCCGCCACCTCCTCAACGCCGGAGAGATGCTCGGCGTGCGGCTGCTGACGATACACAACGTCCATCGGCTGCTGTGTGTTATGCGCGAGATGCGCGATGCAATTTCGTCCGGAACGTTTGCGGAACGCTTTCTGCGCGATTGCGGCCATGTCCCGGACATCTTCCAACATTCAACAATCAACAAAGGAGACAACAGATGAATAATGCATTGATTCTTTTTGCACAGGCCGCACAGGAAGCGGCGAAGCCGACTGCCCAGCAAGGCAGCGGTATGGGCATGCTCGTGCCCATGCTGCTCATCTTTGCAATCTTCTATTTTATGATGATACGTCCCCAGCAGCGCAAAGAGAAGGAGCGCCGCAAGATGATCGAGGAATTGCGTGCAGGGGCCAGGGTCGTCTTTGCCGGCGGTTTCATTGGCACGATCAAGGAGGCCCGCGAAAAGACCTTCGTAATTGAGATTGCGCCCGGAGTATCCGTTGAAGTCGCACGCGCTTCCGTCTCCGGCGTCGCCGAAGAGCCAGCTCCGGCCGCCAAATGACCGATGGCCTACGAGCGGAACAGATTCCGTTCTGTCGGTTCGGATGCCCATGCGCTCGGATCGGTTGTAGAGTATGACGCCACCCGCAGGCAGGATCCTTCGGGAGGCTGGAAGTGGGCTGTGCTCACTGTGCTGCTAATGGCTGTCCTGGCATCCTTCCTGTACTCGCGTTTCTTCAAGGCCAGCGAGCGCAATCCTGTAGTGGTGCCTTCCCCTGCGCCAATGGGCAAGATGGGGCATCGCGCGCTTCAGCCGCCAGAAACGAACCGTGCCCCGGCTGGTGTACCGCTGGCCGTAGCGTCGCCACCCAAGCCGTCGGCGGCCGCGAAAGAGGCGGAGGAGTGGGCGGCCAACTCCTCCGTACGGCCGGCTCGCGAACGCACTCTCCTTGAGCGGCTGGCCGATGCCGAACGCCTCGGCAATCTTGCCATCGCCGTAGATACCATCGAGCAGCTGCGCGCAAAGCCGACCATGGCTGATCTGGACGACAAACTCGCGCGGCGTCTCGGTGCGCTTAACGTGAAGCGCCTTTTTTCCGGCGAACCGGTGCCATGGGTCACGGATACTACGGTACGCCGCGGTCAGACTGTTCATCGCATTGCCCGCGAACACGGCACGACCGTAGCGGCGGTGCGTCAGCTCAACAGGCTTGCGCCGCAGGAGGAGCCGGTTCCTGGGCGTAAGCTGCGTGTGCTGGAGTTTCCAAAGGCGGCTTTTGTTGTCCACAAGCAGACCCGCCACGCCGACTTGACGCTCAACGGCAGGCTTTTCAAGCGATACTACGTGTCAACTGGGAAAGGCACCGCTCCTGGAGCGTATCCCATCACAAGCAAGTCTGACGAGGGGCCTCGCTCCAGGTTTGCTTCGCTGGGCATACGTGTTGCCCCGTCCGATATGCTGGAGCTTGACATGTTTCTTGCACCTGGTTCCGTGCTTACGGTTTCCGAGATGTAGAAGGGATGCGAACTATGAAGTCTATCACAATGGAATACCGCGTACCGTATGCCGATACCGATCAGATGGGTGTTGTGTACTACGGCAACTACCTTACGCTGTTTGAGCGTGCGCGCAATGAACTGATGCGAGCCTACGGCTATACCTACAAGGAGTGTGAACGCGAGGGGTGGGCTCTTCCGGTAACTCATGCGGAGGTCAATTACCACAGGCCGGCGCGCTACGATGACCTGCTGGAGGTAAAGGCCGAGATCGCGAAACAGAAGGGCGTGCGGATTGAGATAGCCTGTGAGGTTCGGCGCAAGGGAGAGGATGAGCTGCTCGTTTCCGGTTTCACTCGCCACGCATTCGTATCAACATCTACATTTCGTCCGATGCCGCCTCCTGAGCGTCTGCTTGCCGCTATCAGGGCGGAAAACGTTGATGCGGACGCGTAATCGCAATCAAAAAGGATCCGACAGATGAACGTTCACGGCACACGCAGGCTTTTCATGATCGCGACCTTGGCTGCGCTGGTGACTCCGCTCGTGCTTTGCGGGGCACCAGAGACAGCTTCTGATGAATTCAAGCAGACTGACGCCTATGTCCTCCATAGACTCGTGAAACCGCGAGTCCTCGGCTGGGGCGCCGGTGGAAAGCTGGTCGGAAAGGTCGTGTTCCACGAAGATTTCTCAGACCCTGATGCGGTTCGCAGGCGGTGGAAGTTTGACGGTGAGGTCACGGTGCGTGACGATGGCACCGGGGGCAGGTCGCTGGAGCTGAAGCCGCGTGAGAGGCTTTTCGTAAATGCGCTGCTTAAGCCTGAAGCATATGTGCCTGTTTCCGCGAGATCGATACTCGTGCTGAACTGGACTGTGCGCGCGCCTGACGGGGGTTGCCCGCTTTCCATGCGGATTGACTACTACGACGCCGACAGGAATCTGATAGGAAACTACCAGACTGGTTCCGCCACGGATCCTACGCAGCCGACCCTTTTCCAGCGAAATACATATTTCGTCGCCGAGCGTTTGCCGAAGCATGCGCGATTCATGCGGATATTCCTGAACCAGTCTCCGCTGCGCAGCGACGTCAGGCGCGGAGAGGTGGGCGAGGTGATAGTCACGGATGTATCTGAAATGGCCAGACAGATGCTGGCGCAGAGGCCGTCCAGCCGTGGTGCCAGGGAGAAAGCCGGCAGCGGTGATGTCCTTGTGAACGTTAGTGCCGACTGCGGCGCCGATTTCCCCATACTGCCTGAAGCCACAATGCTGCCCGGCGGTGCCGGCGACACGCTTGTGCTTCGGGATTGCCCGGGCGAAACCGCCCGTGCAACGGCAGTCCTGTGGAGCAAAAGTGGCTTTGGATCCGTAAGCGTGCGATTCTCTCCGCTAAAGAGAGGTGCGTTTGGCCTTGGTGGTGTGATTCCGGCTGACGCAATCTCGGCCCGCGTGGTCGGCTGCCACTATCAGGCGTGTGGCGCTCCATACCTGTTCGTAGCTACAGGCGGCGACCAGGTGCTGGTTCCGGAGCTGCTCCTGAACGACGAATCGCTGGTGCGCCCTGACCACAGGCTTCGCCGCAACTACGTGCGGCTTGACCGGAACGGTGGCGAATATGTTGACATCAACGCTATCGGCACCCGCAGCTTCGGCCAGGACTATTCCGCAAATGAACTGCCAATCCGCGATGCGGCGTCGCTTCAGCCGTTCGCCATCGAGGCCAGGCGCTGCAAACAGCTCGTGTTCGAGATTGCGGTGCCTGCCTCCACCAAGCCTGGACGTTACAGCGGTCGCATCTTCTTCGACTGCAATGGCCGCGAGATTGCCGCAATTCCGGTCTCGTTGGAGGTTCTCCCGTTCAATTTGCCAGAGACGCCGGAGACCTTCTATTCTGCCGAGCACCAGTACACCATGGGGCTTTACTACTGGGGTGAGCTTTCCGACGAGGGTGCACCGCCGAGGCTATCCATCCTTCGCAAGACGCGTGGGCAGCTTCTTTCGGAGTTGAATCTTATGCGACACTACGGCATTACGCATCCCATTCTCATCTGGAGCAGGCGGAGCGTGTATGACGACGCACGTTTTCGCCGTCACCTTGATGTGGCAAGGGAGTCGGGGATGCGAGGCACCCTCTATCTCGGATCGTCAGACCTGATCGGAAACCCGACTGCCCCTGAGGAGATAGACTCCCTTAAGCAGCGCATAGCCCATGCCAAGTCAGTTGCGGCGGAATATGGGTTCGGCGAAATCTACTTCTATGGTCTGGACGAGGCCCGTGGCGACAGGTTGCTTTCCCAGCGCAATGCATGGAAGGCCGTGCATGATGCAGGCGGGAAGGTGATAGTGAGCGGATATTACGGGCAGTTCGAGAACGTGGGCGACCTCCTCGACCTGTGTGTGTATGCGGGCGACCCCAATACGATACGGCCAGAGGCCTGGCACGCCATAGGGCACCGCCTGTGGAAGTACAACTATCCTCAGACCGGCCCTGAAGATCCGGCGGTGTTCCGCCGCAACTACGGCCTTCATCTCTGGAAGAGCGGCTTTGACGGCGCAAGCACCTATTGCTTCTGCGGTTCGAGCAACCCTTGGAACGACCTCGCGGGATGGCAGCGCGTGAAGGTGTCCGGGAAGGGTGGCACGCCGTACCGTGCACAGGCCGTTGGATACATCACGATTGATGGTGCCGTGCCTACCCTGGCCATGGTGGGGCTTGCGGAAGCCATCAAGGACGTTCGATACATGGCGCTTTTCAGGAGACTGCTGCGCGAAAGGCCGTCAGCGGAGTCCGAACGCTGGTTTGCAGAGCTTGACTTCATGGGCGGTGATCTGGCTGCAATCCGAAACGAGACCATAGACCGGATATTGTCACTCTTGAAGTAGAGGTGCAGGGCCGGCCAATTTTCTCTGCGGGGCTATGCGTATCTTTGTGGTATAATATGCGCAACAGAAATGGAATAACTATCTGAAAGGAACAATGTCATGGTCATTAGTGGTGGTCTGGTCTTTTTTGCGATAATCGCAATAGTGATACTTGTCGCCGTCGTCAAGACGGCCGTGATCGTGCCGCAGAACACGGCGTACATCGTCGAGCGCCTTGGCCGGTACGAATCCACGCTCGAGGCTGGGTTCCACATCCTCATTCCGTTCTTCGACCGCATCGCATACCGGCACACGCTCAAGGAGCAGGCGATAGACGTGCCGCCGCAGGAGTGCATCACGAAGGACAACATCGCGGTGTCGGTGGACGGCATCCTGTACATGCAGGTGATGGATCCAGCCAAGGCATCATACGGCATCGGCAACTATCTATTTGCCACCACGCAGCTCGCGCAGACGACGATGCGCAGCGAGATGGGCAAGCTCGATCTCGACCGCAGCTTTGAGGAGCGCACCTCCATCAACGCGGCGATTGTCGCCGCGGTGGACAAGGCAAGCGATCCCTGGGGCATAAAGGTCACCCGCTACGAGATCAAGAACATCACGCCGCCGCAGACGATACGCGACGCGATGGAGAAGCAGATGCGCGCCGAGCGCGAGAAACGCGCCATGATTGCAGAGTCCGAGGGCGAGCGCCAGTCCAAGATAAACCGCGCCGAGGGCGAGCGTCAGCAGGCCATTGCCCTCTCGGAGGGCGAGCGAGCCCGCCGCATCAACGAGGCAGAGGGACGTGCGAAGGAGATAACGCTCGTCGCCGAAGCGCAGGCCGAGGGCATACGCAAAGTCGCCGCCGCCCTGAACGAGCCCGGCGGCCTCAACTCCGTAAACATGCAGCTCGCCCAGCAGTACCTGGTGCAGTTCGGCAACCTTGCCAAGCAGAACAACACGATGATCATCCCGTCTGATCTGGCGAACGTCGCGGGTGTGATCAAGGCCTGCTCGTCAATCGTCAAGAACGTCGGCTGAGGGTGCTCATGGCTGGGCGCTGGCGTTTTCGGGGGTGGCTGCCGGTTGCCGGCATTGCCGCTGCGTTCGCGCTACCTGCGGCGGCGGTTTCGCGGATGGACTATCCGGATGCCGACACCGTGGTGTTGGATGATGCCACACGCATCGAGTACGCCGCCGACGGCACGTACACTGCCGAGAACGACGAACGCGTTGTGGCACTGACGGAGAAGGGGCGGAGATCCCTGCGCACGGTGTCCCTGAGCGTTTCCAGGCGCTATGGCGATGCCGAGATACTGAAGGTGGAGATTACGGGCACCAACGGCGTTACGCGTTCAGTCGATTTCCGCAAGACGCTCAAGGAGGCGACGGACAACTCATCCACCGCATCCAACATCTACGACCCTCTCGACCGCACGATTACGTGTTCCGTGCCAGGGGTGGAGATCGGAGAGATTCGCCGCGTGGTAACGCGCGAGCGGATGCTCAAGCCGCGCATGCGCGACGCATTCGCTTCGGGAGCGCTCTTCGAATCGACGCGGCCGATCGTGCGCGCTTCTCTGGAAGTCGTTTCGCCGCAGGAGCGCCCAATCGCAAGCGTTAAGCTGCGCCATCCGCTGGGGGATACCGTCACGCGCGAGCCGGATGAACGGCTGCAGGATGGCCGCACGCGTCTGCGGTGGGTTGCACGCAACGTGCCGCAGGCCTTTCCCGAGCCGGATATGCCGGCGTTCGGTTCGGTCGCGCAGAAAGTGCTTGTGTCAACGTCGAAAAGCTGGGAGGACGTCTCGCGCTGGTACTGGGAGCTGTGCCGCCCACGGCTGGAGGCGACAAACGCCGAGATGACGAACACGGTCGCATCGCTTGTGGCGGGGCTGTCGACGGATATGGAGAAGATTCGTGCGCTGTTCAAGTTCGTGTCGCAGGAGATCAGATACATGGGCCTCACTCTGGAGGATGAGTCGCCCGGCTACGCCCCGCATGACGTGCGCATCACGTTCGACAACCGCTACGGGGTGTGTCGCGACAAGGCGGCGCTGCTTGCGGCGATGCTTCGGATGGCGGGCTTCGATGCGTATCCCGTGCTTATCTATGTGGGCCCGAAGATGGACGAGGACGTGCCTTTGCCGTACTTCAACCACGCCATCGTGGCCGTGGCGCAGTCGGCGGACGCGGCTGACGGCGCCAGTCGCACAAATGCGCGCTTCCTCCTCATGGATCCCACCAACGAGAACACCAAGGACATTCTTCCCGCGTATCTGATGGACCGCTCATACCTCGTGGCCCATCCAAAGGGGATGCCGCTGGACGTCGTGCCGGTGAAACCGGCGGAAGCCAACGCGTTTAGGGTTGAGACTAACGGAATCCTTGATCCGGACGGCTCGGCGCTCGTCGAGACGGTCGCCACCTTCGGCGGAGCAAACGACCTCTTCAGGGGCAGCTTCGTGAAGAAGACGCCCAAGGAGCGCCGCCGCCTGTTCGAAGGGCTTCTGCGGGCCTCCTATCCAGGCGCGGAGCTTCTTGCGTTCGAACTTTCCCCGTCCGATCTGCGCGACACCGACAAGCCTCTCGTCGTGTCGCTCACGGCACGTCTGCCGGATCTCGTTGTACGCGGCGAGACCCGCGACGAGCTCACGCCACCTTTCGTCTTCTCTGGGTTTTCCATCGCCGACCGGTTGCTGTCCAGCGGCACCGAGCTTGAGAAGCGTCGCTATCCGCTCAGGTTCTTCTCCACTGCTCTTGCCGAAGAGCGCCTGACGCTTCGGCTCGGCGATTCTCTCGGGCGGCCTGTCTATATGCCGCCAAATGTAGCCGAGGGCGACGGCGGATGCCGCTATGAACGCCGTATCGATGTCAAGGATGGCAAGCTTTCCGCGGTGAGACGGCGGGAAATCGGCACCACCGAGCTTTCGCCAGAAGGCTATCTTGCGCTCAAGGACGACCTTGAGGCGATCGAGCTTGGAGTGAGGCGCAAGCCGCAGTTTGCCGCCCGCGGCGTGGCGCACGAGGCGAACGTCAGGCTTGTGCGCGATCGCCGCGAGGTGCATTTGCACACGCCGTTTTCGTGGACGGTGACGAACTCATGGGAGAAGGAGGTGCTCACCTACGCAGGCAAGAAGTCTTCCGCTGAACTTGCGTTCAGCTACAATCCGTGCGTTGGCGATTGCGAGGTTGTGTCGGCGACGGTGTCGAACAGGAGCGGACGCGTCTATCCCGTGACGTCGAGGGAGATGAACGTGCTCGACGCCGGGTGGGTGGCCGGCGCTCCGCGCTATCCTGCATCCAAGAGGCTTGTCGTAAACCTGCCTGCCGTGGAAATAGGCAGCGTCATCCGTGTGACTACGGTGACGACCGTAACCAACTCTCCGATAGCCTACTGCAACCTCTTCGCCTTCGATTCCACGGAGCCGATTGGGGTGAAGGAGGTGGTGGTGGACGGCTCGGCGCTTGGTTCGCCGATGAAGGTGGCATGGTCTGGCAGCCTCACGAACGTATCCGCGTGTGGTCGGTTTTCCTTTGCGGTCACGAATCCCGCCGCCCTGCCGCGCGAGGGTGGGCAGCCTCCGGCGCTCATGTGGCGCCACGCGGCGCTCGTCTCTGCGGCCGATCTGGATGAGTACCGTGCGTCGCTGTTTGGCGCGCTTGCGTCCGCCCGCTCTGCCGGCTCCGCCGCCGCTGGGAGGAAGGCGCTTGCCCTCGTGGCCGGGAAGGAGTGCGCGGAGGATAGGGATAGGATAAAGGCCGTGCGCGATTGGCTCTGGAAGAACGTGCGCGTTGCTGGACCGGGGCTTTTCGCGCTTCCGTTCGAGGTCGCGTTCTTCCCTCCAGACCGTTCGCTTGCGGATGGGTACGCTTCCGCCACCGACTGGATGAACCTCTACTACGCGATGCTCGAGGCCATCGGATGCAGGGTGGAGTACGTGCTGACCGATGGCGATGCCGCAGGATACCCTGCCGTGGCCCGCGCTCGCCGCGACGTCCCGCAGCCCGATGACTTCAGCGACCTGACGATCCGCGCTACGGTGCGCGAGGGCGGCTGGCTCTTCGGTCTTTTCGGAGGCGAGGAGCATAGCTTCGTCCTCGACTGCGAGAACGAGTACACGCCGCTCGGCGTGCGCGATGTGGAGGGGCGCAACGGGCGCGTGGAGAATGCAATGTTCATCGACGTGAACGATTCCGGCGCGGCCCGCATCACCGTATCCAACACCACGTGGGGTGTCGCCGTGGCCGCTCTCCGCAAACGCTATGCCGAGATGCTGCCGGAGATGCGCGCGCGCCACCATACGGAGCTGATCGGAAACATAGCCGAATCGGCCGAGGCCGTTTCCGGCCTTGATGTGGATGTGGACGGCTACCCGTTCAGCATCGTCTATTCGGCCTACGCGCCGAACTACGCGGCGAAGAACGGCGACACGCTTACTCTTGTAGTGCCGGGGCTCGGCGGGGCGTTTTTGCCGGGCGGGGAGTCCGAGCGGAAGAGTCCGTTCGGTGTTGACGGAAGGCTGCGCTCCACGGTGTTCGTTAGGGAGGTTGTGCTTCCGGAGGGCTACACGGCGATAGAGCATATGCCGGAGCCGTGGCAGATCGTGCTCCCCGGCGATGAGACGGCGAGGTTCCGCTCCACGGTGGGTAGCCGCGTGGTGGATGGGCGGCTGCATGTGACGTTCCGCGAGGAGCTGCTGCCGGGTCGGGCTCGAATGTTCACGAAGGACTGGCTCGGGTTCTTCCGCGACTGGAACCGCCGCACCGGTTCGCGCCTCATCCGTACCATAGTCGTGCGAAAGGTCCGTTAGGAATATCCGCGTTCCGCCGCCCAGCGCTCCGCTTCCTTTCACCGCGTACGGGTATGGTTGGCATTCGCCAAAAGACCACAATGGGTGCTTGCCATCTTTTCGAAAGAGCCAAAAGGAGAAACGAGATGTCTGAAAAGTTATGTGTTGTAATGCCTGTCTACAACGAACAGGAAGCTATCGTCGCTGTGCTGGAGAAATGGGATGCAGCGTTGAAGGTGTTGGGCATAGACTATGAGATACGCCCTTACAATGACGGCTCCAAGGATAATTCCCTCGCTGTCATGAAGGATGCCGCCGCTCGTTTGGGAGTCAGCATAAACGTCAGAGACAAGCCCAACGGTGGACATGGCAATACCATCCTGACCGGATATCGAGACACTGTCGCTGATGGGTTCGACTGGGTGTTTCAGGTAGACTCCGATGACGAGATGGGGCCAGAGAAGTTCAATGAACTTTGGTCAAGGCGTATGGAATATGATTTTCTTGTTGGAATCAGAGACGGCAGGAAACAAGCACTGCCGCGAAAAGTCATTAGCTTTGCCTCAAGGTTGAGCGTCCGGCTTTTCTATGGCAGGAGCGTGTGGGATGTCAATTCACCATATAGGCTCATGCGCGTGTCTGCATTCAGAGATTTCTACTCCAATATTCCATTGACCACATTTGCACCAAATGTAATTCTCAGTGGTTTGGCTGCTCGATATAGGTTGCGTTGTTTTGAAACGCGTGTGCCGCAACATGATCGTACAACAGGGGAAGTAAGCATCAAGGAGTGGAAACTGTTTAAGGCAGCTGTGAAAAGTTTTTGGCAGACGATTGCATTCTCTTTTTCGTCGGCGGCATTTTGCACTGGGAAATGATTGGTGCCGGGAAATGACAACCGCAGAACGAATCGTGACAAACGACGACAGGCGTTCCACGACGCAGTGAGCGCAAACCCATTTGGGTCCCGTTGGTAGAGGCGATTTGACAAATCGCCCGTTGTTGGCGTCCGCTTTATCAAAACGGCCCTGCCATTTGTTTTGGAAGAAGCGATTGGCGGAACATGGATTGTGGTATAATAGATGCCGTTAAAAGGAAGTGAAGGAAGGTTTGAGCTACGGATAGCATATGCAAATATCCACTATCAGAAAGTTCTTCAGGAGGATCCAGCGCGAGGCGGTGCGTCGTCCGGAAAGAGTTGCCACGCTGTCGATGGGCGTGCGCAAGCTCTTCCACGCATACGACCTTGGCGACGACACCGTCGTGTTCGAGCGCGACGTGTGGAAGCATGTGGACGCCCATGCCTCCGTGCTCGTGGCGGAGAAGAACGACCTCGTGCCGGGTTCGTTCGGCCATCTCATAACGGTAACGGACGGGAACCACGGCGTTGCGGCGCTGCCGCTCCTTTCCGGCAAGCTGTGGGATCTCTGCGAGCTGCCGCCCGACCAGCGCTCCAGCGCCCTCACGAACTCGATCCTTGTGGCGAACGTGGTTGACGGGAAGCTGGAGGTGTCGCAGCGCGACGTGCCTTGCGCGAAGCTGGTTGCGCTTGACGACTGGCTTGTGAACGGTCTCGGCTTTTCGCTGGACGACGTTGTGATGGTCGAACGGAACGACGAGACGCTTCAGTATTTCCGCGAACGCGGGCAGGAGTGGCGCGTGAAGCCGCTCGCCTGGTCGGAGGCCGGAATACGCGCCGCCGTCGCCCAGAGCCGCAAGCGAATCGCATCCGCGCTCACCTATTACCACTCCGTGAAGGGCGTGCATTTCCTGTCATGGCCTGAGTTCCACCGTCTGTCCGGGCTTGCCCGCAGTGATTTCCCGGCCTTCCGCACGGCGCTGGCGGAGCTGGCGGGGGTGTTCGAGGGGAACGAATGCTCGTTCATGCGCCAGCCGAAGTTCCACGGGCACCACGAGATAGAGCTGTTCGGCCTGATGCGCGGCAGCGCGGCGGAGAAGATAGTGCCGCGCCTTGAGGAGCTGCTGGCCGATGTGGCCACCGAGCCGGATCGCGCGCCCGGACGCATAGCCGAGATTGATACGCAGTTCCGCGCGCTACTCACGCGCCCCGAGTTTGCTGACGAGACTTCCGCCATATTCGCCGAATCGCTTTACATGCACCTCACGGGCGAGGTGTATGCCGTGTCCGGCGAGGGCACGGCGTCCGCGTTCGACTCCCGCCGTACCGCGCTTCCGGGCGCGACGTTCCTCAACGGAGCGCCTCAGTACCATCCCGGCACGGACGCCCGCACCGAGATGCTACTATCCAACGTGCGGCAGGTGCTGAGCAAGGACGAGTTCATCGAGTACGCCAACGTATACGAGCTGCGCACCGAGGAGCCCGAACGCGACCAGGGCGTGGAGCCTGGCGAGGGGCGCACGCGCGAGATCGTGTTCAAGACGAACTGCCGCCCGCTGACGTCGGCGTTCGTGGAGAAGCGGCTGTCCAGTTTCGACGGCGGCTACGGTGCGTATGTGCTGGCCCGCATAGCCGGTTTCAAGGCGCTAGGGGTGAACCTGCCGGACTACAGGCTGCTTCGGCACCGCGCCTTCGGCAAGCGGCGGCTCGTCTACGACTACTACATCCGTACGCGGTGCGAGGGGGAGCCGCTGTGCGGCATCCCCGCAAACCTGATCTCCGATGCCGCCGCGCAGGAGCGAATAGCCTTCCTCATGGGCGATGCTGCCGCGCAGAACCTGATGATGAAGAAGTACGACGCCGCGACGAAGTCGGCCCTTTTCGGGGTGGGCAAGGAGATATACCGCTTCGCCTGGGATCCGGAGCGCGACCGAATAATGCCGGGGAGCGTGTCGATCTGTTCGGTGCGCGGCAGTTGCGGCTGGCCAGACCGCTCCTGCACGGAGAAGAACTTCGGTGCGGCGGCCCGCTTCTACATGCGTTCGTACGCAAAGACGTTCATGGACTGGATAAGGGAGCGCGACATCCAGCCGGCCCGGCGCACGGTGCTGTGCGAGCGCTTCCTCGCGGGCTTCGAGTCGCGCACGAGGTCGCTGACGTTTCGGTTCACGCGCCAGCGGGAGGATATCCTCCGCTTCGCGCCTCCGATTCCCGCGCGCTATGCCTTCGCGGAGCGAGGACGCTTCGTGATCAAGTCGCTGCTTTGGCAGTCGGAGCACCTTGACGTGTTCCGGGATCTCTTCCTGCGTTTCGTCAACAGCAACAGCCGCAGGCCATGCTGAAGTACATTGTCAGACGACTGCTGGAGGTGGTGCCGACGACGTTCGGCATCATACTGCTCACGTTCGTGCTCTTCAACGTGGTAGGCGGCTCTCCGGCGCAGGTGATCCTTGGAAAGAATGCGACCAAGGAGTCCATAGCGGCGTTCAACCACAAGTACGGCTACGACCTTCCGATGCCGAAGCAGTTCGTGAAGTTCTGCACCGATCTCGCGCACGGCGACTTCGGCATATCCACGGAAGCTGACGAGCCTGTCATAGACGTGCTGAAGCGCGGCGTGGGGCCGTCGCTTTCGCTCACGGTTCCGATCCTCGCCGGAGGCACTGTGGTCGGGCTGATGCTCGCGCTGCTCTGCGCCGCTGGGCGCGGCGGGCCGCTCGACCGCGCCGTGCTGGTGGGTTCCACGCTGCTGATGAGCGTGAACTACGTGGTGTGGGTGCTGGCCGGGCAGTTCATATTCGCGTTCAAGCTTGGGCTCTTCCCTGTGTGGGGCTACGAAAGCGCG
The DNA here is from genome assembly GCA_946631345.1 of uncultured Verrucomicrobiota bacterium. Classification (GTDB taxonomy): domain Bacteria; phylum Verrucomicrobiota; class Kiritimatiellia; order RFP12; family UBA1067; genus UBA1731. Next base: position 8,123 of record CAMPAA010000013.1, on the reverse strand, counting down.
TTCTACCTCGTGCTGCCCGTGCTGATCGGCATAGTCTCCGGGCTGGGTGTGGACGTGCGGTTCTTCCGCACAGCGATCCTCGACGAGATATACAAGCCATACGTGAGAACGGCGCGGATGAAGGGGCTGTCCGAGGCGCGCGTGCTGTTTGTGCATGTTCTGCGCAACTCGCTCATCCCAATCGTGACATACGTGTCACTTGCCATCCCGTACCTCTTCACCGGTTCGCTGATGCTGGAAAGCTTCTTCGGCATCCCCGGGCTTGGCAACGTATCGATAAACGCCATCCACTCAAGCGACATGGCGGTCGTGCGCGCCGTGGTGGTGCTGGGCGCGCTCCTGTACCAGGGAGTGAACCTCGCCACGGATCTGCTGTACGCATGGCTCGACCCTCGCGTGAGGCTGGGATGACGAAGGGGTGGTCAGTCATGGGAGGCTCAAGGTGAAATCGTTCTGGAAGGGCATGCCGGCTGGCGTGTGGCTATGCATCGCCGTGATCGCCGCCTATTTCGCGGCGGCAGTGTTCGGGGAGGTGCAGTACCGCGTGGCCAGGATCCGCGATGTGACGCCCGCATACAACATCGTCCATGAAGACGCTCGCTACCGGCCGCCGAGCCTTGCGCACCCGATGGGCACGGACAACCTCGGCCGCGACGTGTCGCTCCGGCTCGTGCAGGGCGCGCGCATCGCGTTCCACGTTGGCATAATGACATCGCTCATAGCGATTCCGCTGGGCGTGGTGCTGGGGCTGCTGGGCGGATATTTCGGCGGGAAGGTGGATTCGCTCGTGGTGTGGCTCTGCGCGACCGTGGCGTCCATGCCTGGGCTGCTGTTCATCCTTGCGATATCCATGGTGGTCGGACAGGGGCTTGTAGGGATATACCTCGGCATCGGCCTCACCACATGGGTGGGTGTGTGCCGCACGATACGCGCCGAGGTGATGAAGCACAAGGAGAAGGCTTACGTGCAGGCCGCGCGCGTTCTCGGCTATTCCCACATGCGGATAATGTTCCGCCACATCCTCCCGAACGTTGCCCACATCATCCTCATCCAGTTCTCGATCAGGTTCCCCGGCGCCGTGGCCACCGAGGTGTTCATATCCTTCCTCGGCATCGGCGTGCAGGGCGAACCGAGCTGGGGAATCATGATAAACAACGCTAGGCTGCGCCTGTGGCAGGGCGTGTGGTGGGAGATGACGTTCGTAACGCTGGCCATCTTCACCCTTGTGCTGGTGTTCAACCACCTTGCGGACTACCTCCGCGACAGGCTCGACCCAGCGCTCCGCAATTCGCGGTGAGGTTCCTTCCCATGATTTTTTCGTCGAGATATGGTACAATCTGCGCAAATCAACAACGAGGGGACAATCGAATGAGAATATTATTGCTGGTAGCAGTCGTTGCAGGCGCGAGCACCGCTTTCGCCAAGGGAGGGTTCTGGAAGGCGGTAAACGTCATACAGACGACGGTGGATGTAGCGAATGCCGTGGGCGGAGTCGCCAACAGAGATTCGTCGCAGAGTGCCCAGAAGCCGGCAGCGACGGCGCAGTCGGCTGCTGCGGCCGCCCCTGCTGCAGCCGTTCCCGCATCAGTTCCAGAGTCCGCGCCCGCAGCCGTCCCTGCGGTGCCTGCGGCAGAGGTGGCAGCGTTTGCCGGTGCGCGTACGACAGCCACCGATACGGCAGTGCCGGAGGTGAAGTACGGGCAGATCGTGTTCAAGAAACCGGCCACGCCTGAACAGATCGCGGAGGCGAAGAATGCATATCTCGGCGAGAATCGCAAGTTGGAGAACGCCCGCCTTCGCATGGAGAAGGTGGACGATGCGACCGTCTCGGCCGCGCTCGCGGCGTTCAGCGCGGCGTCGTACGTGGAGGTGAAGGAATCGGAGCTCTCCACGCTTGCGCCATTCGCGATGCTCGGCAACGTGACGAGGATTGACCTCCACAAGATTCCGTGCACCGACATGAAGCCGCTCGCCGCCTGCGCAAAGCTGAAGGTTGTCGGCCTTCACTACTGTGACATATCCGACGTATCCGGCCTTGCTGCGCTGCAGGCGCTTGAGACGCTCGACCTGTACGGCGCAAAGGTGTCGTGCAGTCTCGCGCCGCTTGCGGCATGCAGGAAGCTGAAGACGATCGACTTCTATGCCGTTAAGGGCCCTCAGGACGTCTACGATTCGCTGGGCGCTCTCAAGCAGGTGAAGGAATTCCATGGCGGGCTGACAAAAATGACCTCAATAAAGTGGCTCCACGGCGTGCCGCAGGCCGAGACGCTCAAGATATTTGCAGAGAAGATCGACGATCTCTCGCCGATCTCCACTCTCGCGAACCTCACATACTTCCGAGGCTGGAACATGGACGGCGGCACGATGTCCACGGCGCTCGGAGATCTTTCGTTCCTCGCCAACTGCCGCAAGCTGAAGAAGCTAGAGCTGCCGGGCAGCGCATATTCCAACATCGCCGTAATCGGTACGTTCCACGACTTGGAGGAGCTGGACCTCTCCAACGCAAAGCAGCCGGTGGACGTCTCGTTCGTCAAAAGCCTTCCGAAACTCAAACGCATCGCACTGCGCGGCACGGAGGTCGTGAACGGAAGCGCGATCCCGTCCACGGTAAAGATCTACTCAGACAAGAAAACGAAAGGACTATAAACCATGGCAGTCACAGAAACCACAACCGAAAGCTGGGGCTCCCGCCTTGGCAGCTCAATCAAGGGCGTGCTAGTAGGCGGCGCTCTCTTCCTGCTCGGGTTCCCGGTGCTCTTCTGGAACGAAGGCAACTCGGTGAAGACCGCGCGGGCCATAGACGAGGGTGAGGGCGCATGCATCGCGGTGGAGTCCAACGCGAAGGTGGATGCGGAGAACGATGGCAAACTCGTCCACATGACAGGCAAGGCCGACACGAAGGACGTGCTTTCCGACGCGACATTCGGCGTTTCAGCCACTGCGATCCATCTCAAGCGCAGCGTGGAGATGTACCAGTGGGTTGAAGAGCGCCACACGACCGAGAAGAAGAAGGTCGGCGGAAGCGTGGAGAAAACCACCACCTATACCTACAAGAAGGACTGGGTGTCGAGCGCGATCGATTCCAGCGGCTTCAAGGAGGCCGGTCACGACAACCCCGGTTCGATAGAGTTCCCTGAAGAGGAGCAGTACGCATCCAGCGTATCGTTCGGCGCGTTCAGGCTGAGCGAGAGGCAGATACGCAAAATCGGCTCTTCACAGGGGTTCGTGATCACAAACGGGTTCCAGTGCGCGCTGCCCCGCGTGCAGATCGCCGGCAACACGATCTACGTGCCAAACGCAGAGACGCGCAACAACGCGCTCAACAACCGCGATGTCGCCACGCAGACGCGCATCGGCGACATGCGCGTGACGTTTCGCGTAGTCTATCCGCACGACATCTCGCTCATCGCCAAGCAGAAGGGCGATACGTTCATCGACTACACCGCCAAGAACGGCAAGAAGCTCAACTACCTCCGGGACGGCATCGAGGATGCGGCGGCGATGTTCGAATCGGCACGTTCGAGCAATGCGGTGATGACATGGCTAATCCGCCTTGGCGGATTCCTGCTGATGTTCTTCGGCCTGTCAATGGTGTTCAAGCCGTTGAGCGTGCTGGCGGACGTCCTGCCGATCCTCGGCGACATAGTGGGCATGGGCACTGGGCTTGTGGCCGGGCTGATCGCGCTTGTCTGTTCGCTCGTCACGATCGCAATCGCCTGGATATTCTACCGCCCGATACTCGGCATCATCCTGCTTGCCGCCGCCGGGTTCCTTGCGTGGAAGCTCATCCAGAAGCGCAAGGCGGCGAAGGCTGCGGCATCGGGTGCCGCTCCGGCATCGTGATTTGCGATTTGTTGGCCGAAATGGTATACTACGCGGAAGTTTTTTCGTAAAACAAAGGAGTCAAACGAAATGAAGATCAACTTTGGCGGCGTCGCCGAGAACATCGTGACCCGCAAGGAGTTCCCGCTCAAGAAGGCGCAGAAAGTCCTCAAGGGCAAGACAATTGCCGTTCTGGGATATGGCATCCAGGGGCCGGCGCAGGCGCTCAACATGCGCGACAACGGCATCAAGGTGATAGTCGGCCAGCGCAAGAGCGCATCCAAGAACAGCTCGTGGGGCCGTGCGCTCGCCGACGGATGGGTGCCTGGCAAGACGCTGTTCTCGATAGAGGAGGCCGCCGAGAAGGGCGATGTGATCATGATGCTCACATCCGACGGTTCGGTGAGCGAGGTCTGGAAGAAGATCGAAAAGTATGTCACCCCCGGCAAGGCGCTGTACTTCTCACACGGCTTCGCCTACGTGTACAACAAGATTACCGGCGTCAAGCCTTCCAAGGACGTGGATGTGATCATGGTCGCTCCGAAGGGTTCGGGCACGAACGTGCGCCGCAACTTCCTCAACGGCGCCGGCATCAACTCGTCCTTCGCCGTTGCGCAGGATGCCACGGGCAAGGCGAAGGAGCTTACGCTCGCCATCGGCATCGCCGTCGGTTCGGGCTACCTCTTCCCGACCACCTTCGAGAACGAGGTCACTTCGGATCTCGTCGGCGAGCGCGGCATACTGATGGGTGCGCTCTGCGGCGTGATGGAGGCCCAGTACTACACCCTCCGCGCCAACGGCCACACCCCGAGCGAAGCGTTCAACGAGACGTGCGAGGAGCTCACGCAGTCTCTCGCCCGCCTTGTTGACGAGAACGGCATGGACTGGATGTACTCCAACTGCTCGCAGACCGCGCAGCACGGCGCCCTCAAGTGGCGGCCGCTCTTCCGCAAGGCGACGGAGCCTGTCTTCAAGAAGCTCTACAAGAGCGTGAAGAACATGACCGAGGCAAAGGAGGTCATCCGCGACACGGGGCGTCCCGACTACAAGACGTTCATGGCCGCGAAGCTGCAGGACATGCACGACAGCGAGATGTGGAAGGCCGGCGAGGCCGTCCGCGCGCTCCGTCCGCACGAGAAGGCCAAGGCCAATGCGGCGACCGCCGCCGGCGTGAAAGGCCGCAAGGTCACAAAGTGACCGGCGTGATGGTGCTGAACGGGTGGGCGGCAAGTCCGCACGCCTGGAACCTTTGCAGGTTCACGAGGCAGCCGGCCCCTGACGGGCAGCTGCCCGTTCTTTATTCCTACACCGATCAGCTTGATGGACTGTCCGAGCGCGCTTTCGCCACTGGGGGGAGGTTTGCCGTGGTTGGCTGGTCTATGGGAGGGAGCAGCGCTCTCGCCCTCGCCTGCCGCCATCCCGACCAGATCGCCGGCCTTGTGCTGGTGGCGGCCACGCCGCGCATGATGGAGGAGCGCGAGACGGGATGGAAGGGGATGAGCCAAATGCGGCTGGAGGCATTGCGGCGCGGGCTTGAGCTTACCCATGGACAAGGTTTCTTTGGCGTGCCGGAAGGCAAGCCAAACCCATACATGGAAGATAGGCCTGAAAACCTCGAGCGCGGGCTCAGGTTTCTTCTTGAGACCGATCTGCGCGCAGACCTTGAACGGACGTTCGGCGGCGGCTGCCACTTTCCCGTGCACCTGTTCCAGAGCGAAGCCGATGGCATCGTGCGCCGCTCAAACGCCGATTACCTGAAGCGCATTTTCCCCCATGCCTCCCTCACGTTGCTGCCTGGCGGCGAACACGCCTTGCCAATATGGGTGCCGGATGCGATAGACGGGGCTGTCGGCTCAATTGTCGAGGCTTCGTCATAATCGGCAAAAACGTTCTGACGAACCTTTCCGCATACGGCAAACTTTTTCCACGTGATTTGTGCTATAATGCGCGGGCAATGGCACAGACCCTCGACAACATACGGAACTTCTGCATAATAGCCCATGTGGACCATGGCAAGACGACGCTTTCGGACCGCATCCTGGAACTGACGCACGCCGTCAGCGCGCGGGAGCTCAAGGAGCAGACGCTCGACGCGATGGATCTCGAACGCGAGCGCGGAATCACCATCAAGAGCCATCCCGTCTCCATGGAGTACCATGCGAAAGACGGAAAGACGTACCTGTTCAACCTGCTCGACACGCCCGGGCACGTGGACTTCGCCTACGAGGTCTCACGCTCCATGGGCGCCTGCGAAGGGGCGCTGCTGGTGGTGGATGCCGCGCAGGGCGTGGAGGCCCAGACCGTGGCCAACACATATTTCGCGCAGGACGCCAAGCTTGAGATCGTGCCGGTCCTGAACAAGGTCGATCTTCCAGGCGCCAACGTCGCCGAGGTGAGCCGCGAGATCGAGGACGTACTGGCGATTCCGATGGACGACCCGCTTCTGGTGTCGGCGAAGACGGGCGTTGGCTGTCCGGATGTTCTGGAGGCGATAGTCAAGCGCATTCCGCCGCCGACCACCGAAGGCGTGGATGCGCCCCTGAGGGCGCTCGTGTTCGACTCGGTGTTCGACGAATTCAGGGGCGTGATAACCTACGTGCGCGTGGTGGATGGCACGGTGAAGGCGGGGCAGAACGTCACGTTCATGGCGTCGGGAGTGTCAACCACCATACACGAGACGGGAATCTTCTCGCCGACGAAGAAGCCGGTGGACCGGCTGGAGGCGGGGCAGGTGGGCTATCTCGTCGGCACGGTGAAGGATCCGAGCGAGATCAAGATCGGCGACACCGTCACCACCAGTCGGCTTGGCGCATCCGAGCCGCTGCCGGGCTTCCACGACATCCATCCGACCGTCTTCTGCGGCATATACCCGATGTCCACCGACGAGTATCCGAAGGTGGAGCAGGGGCTTGAGAAGCTGCACCTCAACGACTCCGCGTTCACGTTCCACCATGAATCGTCGCTGGCGCTCGGATTCGGTTTCCGCTGCGGGTTCCTCGGGCTCTTGCACATGGAGATCGTCCAGGAGCGGCTGCGCCGCGAATTCGGGCTGGACATAATCTCCACGAGCCCGGGCGTGGTGTACAAGCTAAAGTTGCGCGACGGCATTGTGAAGGATCTCGACAATCCGCTGCAGATGCCGGATGTCAGTTCTCTTGAATCCATTTCCGAACCGATACTGAAGGCGCGCATCATAACGCCTTCCGAGTCCATCGGCGACGTTATGCGCATTGTGATGGACCGCCGTGGCATGGTGGAGGGCACCGAGACGATGGACGCGAAACGCGTGATGCTCCACTGCATGCTTCCCCTGAACGAGATACTCATCGACTTCCACGACACGCTCAAGAGCGTATCGCACGGATATGCGTCGATGGACTACGAACCGGCTGGGTACCAGGAGAGCGACATCGTGAAGATGGACATCCTCCTCAACGGCGAGACCGTGGACGCGTTCGCAACGATGGTTCACCGCGCCAAGGCGCGCGCGCGCGGCATCCAGATGTGCAAGGCGCTTGCCGACACGATTCCGCCGCACCAGTTCAAGATACCCGTGCAGGCGGCAATCGGCAAGGAAATCATCGCGCGCGAGGACATCCGTCCGTTCCGTAAGGACGTGCTCGCCAAGCTCTACGGCGGCGACGTTACGCGCAAGATGAAGGTTCTCGAGAAGCAGAAGCGCGGCAAGGCGCGCATGAAGGAGTTTGGGCATGTCAACGTGCCCCAGAGCGCGTTCATCGCAGTCCTGAAGGGCACGGTGAAGGAATCCTGAAAGGTTGCTTCGCATCAGAAAACGGGCGAGAATGTTGCAAACCGCGGCGAGACTTGCTACAATACGCCGCATCAACAGTCAAAAGGAAAAATGAAATGAGTGAAGAAAAGAAGCAGGGCGGAAACGTGTTCGCGATTGCGACGATGTTTGCGCTGTTTTTCATGATTGCGTTCGTTACGAACTTCGCAAGCCCGATGGGCGTGATCGCAAAGAACCAGTTCAACGCATCCAACGCGCTTTCGCAGCTTGGCAATGCGGCGAACTTCATAGCGTATCTTTTCATGGGGATTCCGGGCGGGCTGATCCTGAAGCGCAAGGGCTACAAGTTCACGGCTCTTGCCGCGGTTGCGGTGGGCTTCACGGGAGTTGGCGTGCAGCTGATCTCCGGATATGTGAGCTCTTTCGCTGTCTACGTGCTCGGCGCGTTCATAGCCGGCTTCTCGATGTGCATGCTCAACCTCGTGGTGAACCCGATGCTCAACACGCTCGGCGGCGGCGGAAAGAAGGGCAACCAGCTCGTCCAGTTCGG
>CAMPAA010000012.1 GCA_946631345.1 uncultured Verrucomicrobiota bacterium | reverse complement strand
TTTTCCGCGCGGCGCGTTGGGGGCAACGTGGTCGGCAGAAATGCGGTTGAAAAAAAAAATGAATATGGTATCATGTGCGGCATTTCAAATCAAAGCAATGAAATGAAAGGAGCAAGACCGTGACAAAACTCTACAAGGTTTCGCTGGAAAAGCCACTCTGCAAGGTGGCGGTCGGTGTGGCGGCCGTTATTTTCGCTTTTTCGGCACATGGATTTACCACCAACGTTTCGACCGTTGCCGAGCTTGCTGGGGCGCTATTGCACATGAACGAAAATTACCGTGGCGCATCCCTTGTCCACACGTTGATACTCAAGAAGGGCAGTTACGATGTGCGGGGACTCAACCTGCAGTATTATCACAGCACCAACAAAGAAATGACCGATTCCGGTGCAAATCTCGGAATGTCCCAGTTTACGATGCGCGGTGAGACGGACAATCCGCGCGATGTCGTCATCTACCGTAGCCAGGTCGATGGTGAAGATCCAGAAAAAGGGCTGAAGCTCATATACAACTACGCAGGCATGGTAAGAAACCTGACCCTTTCGAACTGCACCACCACGGCGGATCGGGCAATACATAGCCATAGCGGGAATACCTTCTGGTCTAACGTGATTGTGACCTGCTGCTCTGCGGCCAAATACGGCGCATCGTCCAGCGGAACGTGGTATGATTGCCAATTCATAGGGAACACGGCAAAGAATTACGGCGGGGCTCTCTACAACAGCAAGGCGTACGGCTGCACCTTTGAGGGGAACACGGCAGATTCTGGCGGAGCAACTTACGGCACGATGCTGTCAAACTGCACGGTGCGCGCAAATACCGCTCTCGAATCGGGAGGAGGAGTGTGCAGCGGAGCGGCCACAAACTGCGTAATCGAAGGGAACTCGGCGTCGAGCGGCGGCGGCGCATATTCATGCCTGGTCTCCAGCTGCAACGTGTCATCAAATACCGCGGTAAATGGCGGAGGCACTTACAACTGCACCGTTTTGGGCAGCGTTGTAGCGTGCAACGACGCGTCAAATCTTGGAGGAGGTTGCTGTGGCTCAGAACTCTCTTGGTCGGTGATCGGCGCGGGGAGCGTAGTGAGCAACAACACCGGCCGCGCAGGCGCGGGCGGCGCATACCGGTCGATTGTGAACGGTTCGCGGATATGCATGAACTTTGCCGACGGTTCGCGCGTGAACGGGGCCTATTCATGCGGCGGCGGCGCGTATGAATGCGTCATCACGGATTCGCTGATCGACGGCAACGCCGTGACGAAGGGCAGGGCGACGAGCAACACGTTAGGCGGCGGCGCCTACAACTCGGTCCTTACCAACTGCGTAGTCCGCAACAACTACGTGGATGCGTTGGGCGGCGGCATCGAGAGCGGCTCCGCATACGGCTGCGTGATATCGAACAACGTGAGCAAATCGATCAACGGTTCCGGCGGAGCTCGCCGCGTTTCCATTATGGAGAACTGCGACATATATGAGAATGCCATGGATCCGCAGGGGGTGATGGTGAACTGCCGCATCATGAACTACACGAACGGCAACGTGATCGCCGAGGGTGCAAACATATACACGAACGGCTGGATGCCCGGGCCGACAGTCCTGGTGAAATCGTGGTGCATGGCCACGAACTGCCTTGTCGCCGGAAATCGCGTGACGACGCTCATCGGCGGAACCGGCACGAAGTGCACCACGTATTCAAGTTGCACGTTTGCGGACAACCGCTACAGATACATGACGTCAGGCTACCAAGGGCCAACCAATGTGCTAACGCTGATCAACTGCATAATCGCCCGCAACAAGGACCAGACGGGCGCGTCGGATCTGAACTTCAACCCGACATTTACCTACATGGCTCTCACGAACTGCGTGGTGGGCTCCATGCATGGCAGCGATGCTGAAAGCCTTGCATATCCTTCTGTCAACATCGTGACAAACAACAATCCAAGATTTGTGGATGACGGATCAAGGGATTCCTATGCGCTTTCGCCACGTTCTCCGGCGGTCGGCAAGGGGCTGGTGCAGGATTGGATGGAAGGTGCCTTCGACATACGCCATGATGCGGCATATCCGCGCCTTCGAGACGGCCTGGTGGATATTGGATGCTATGAATGCTGGCTGAATCCGCCAGGAACGCAGTTCATCATACGTTAAACGCTTTCCGCACGAAAATTGGCAAAGGAGAGGAAAATGACCATGAAACAGCTTGCCTCAGTGTTTTTTGCGTTCACTTCCGCCGCCGCGATGGCGGTCACCGTGGACGAAACATTCACGATAGTGGTGCCGGAATACGAGCGAAGCGGCATCGCCGCCGACATTTACAAGGCGGCGGACAAATTGAAGGATGCGCTCAAGGAGGGCGCAGGGCTTGAGCTTGAGACGTCCCGGCTCGGGAGGTTCAAGGGCGGCAGGGCGATATACATCGGCGAGGCGGCTGCGAAGCGGGCAGGGCTCGTGCCTGAAGGGATGAAGGACTTTTCGAGCGTTATCGCCGAAAAGGGGGGAGACATCTATCTCTTTGGATGCGACCGGGCGATACATCCCGGAATCGCGTCTAACAAAGGACATTCTTCGCCCGTGCCGACGCTGAAGGCGATCACACGGTTCATGGAGGACTACATGGACGTGCGCTTCCTCATGCCTGGCGATATCGGCACCGACATTCCGAAGATCGAGAAGGTCGAGGTTCCCGACGGCACGTTCAGCCGCCATGACCCGAAGCTTGAATACTCCGTGGCGCAAAGCTCCACGCCTCTCTACGACTATGCCAACGGCATCTACGGGCGCGGGCGCTACTACAGCTACGGCGGGCACACCTATCCAAAGGCCTGTCCACCGTCGAAGTACTTCAAGAAGCATCCCGAATACTTCGGGCTGGTATCGGGCACGCGCATCGGATCTGACGAGAAGAACCCAACGCTATGCATATCGAACCCAGAAGTGCAGGAGCTGATCGTGGAGGAGCTGAAGCGTCGATACGACGACGGCGCGGACGTGGTGCAGCTCGCGCAGCAGGACGGGTGGCAGTTCTGCGAGTGCGAGAACTGCAAGGCGTTCGGCGGGCCTGACGCGGAATACATCGGCGAGAAGATATGGATACTTCACCGCAACATCGCAGAGCGAATGCTCAAGGAACGGCCCGGCAAGGTCGTGCACATCCTCTGCTACTCGGCCACTCTCAAGCCGCCGAAGACATTCCGGAAATTTCCGTCAAACGTGATGATTGAACTGTGCCATGTAAGCCCGGAGCAGCTTGAGGAATGGAAGCGGTATGAAGTGCCGAAAGGCTTTACGGCCTACATCTATATGTGGGGCGGATACCAGCCGCTCGGCCTCACGCCGAAACGCAGCTGGATGCGCTGCCGCGATTTCGCCAAGATGATGATCGACTACGGCATACATGGCATCTACCGGTGCGGATATGGCAATATGTTCGGGATGGAAGGCCCGCAGTACTGGGTGTTCAACCATGCCGTTGAAAATCCGGATCTTGACGTGGACAAGGCCGTGGACGAATACTGCACACGGGCGTTCGGCCCGGTCTGCGCGCCGCAGATGCGGAAGTTCTACGAGACTCTCGACCGTCGCCTTCGCGGCATCAACCTCATGGAGGGTGGGCTTGACGGCGGCGCGCTGCGAATGACCAGCAGCTACCGCGATGCGCAGATACAGAACCCGATGGAGCTGCTGTCGTTCGTATATACGCCTGACGTGCTGAAGACGATGGAAACATGCCTGAAGTACGCCGAACGGCATGCCGACACCCTTAAGCGCAAGAAACGCCTTGAACTGGTGCGTGCCGAGTTCGAGTATGTGAAGAACCTCGGCCAGATAGCCACTCTTTATGCAGGCTTCCGTACGTCACCATCGCAGGGAACGCTTGCGCCGCTACTGGACAAGATTGACGCACGCAACAGCATTCTTGACAGCATCTGCACTGGGGCGGACGGACGGACGCGCAGCATTGAAGGCTGGCCTGAAATCCACCTTTTCGGCAAGGCGCTGACTCGTCCGATCCTATTCACCAACGGAAGACTTCTGGCTACGCTTGGTTCGCCTGTTGGATGGGATACCAAGATTCTTCGTGAAAGCGGCGTTCTGCCTGGCGCCTACGTGAAGAGCTATTCCGTGGCGCGCACGGTGGCGGAGCCGTCCAGCTCCGACTTTGAGGGCGGCGAATGGGCTGCCGCAGCATGGGCGGATTTGAGCGGCATGCAGATGGAGAAGGTGGCGCAGAAGGCAAGGTTTAAGGCTCTGGCCGGTGCGGACGCGCTCTACGTGGCGATGGAAAGCGATCTTGCTGATGACGTGCCATTAGATCTCTTCGGTCGCGACGGCCCGATATGGCGCACGGAAAACTGCGATATTCTCATCGCCGCAGGCAATCAGGTCGACAAGCGCTGCCATTTCATATTCTCGCCGTTCGACGGCGCGTTCTACGATGCAAGATTCGGGTTTTTGAAGGATCCTCTCGATCCCTATTTCCGCAAGGATGATCAACGGTGGAACTCCTCGGTGGCGGCGAAGAACATGCGCAAGGGCGGCAAGTGGCGACTGTTCATCAAGCTGCCATACGCCGATCTTGACGCCAAGGCGCCGAAGCATGGCGACGTGTGGCGGTTCAACATCGGGCGCGACACGAACAAGCAGCAGAGGCCAAAGAAGCCAGTACAGCTGCTCTGGAATCCAAACCTCCAGTCCCGTACGTTCGCATCGCCTTATGCGATGGGCAATCTTGTGTTCAAATAGCTCGCCGCCGCATATCAGGTGGAATAACAGATGAGGATTGGGGCAAGACTTCGATTTGGCAACAGCAAGCAATCAGCTTACAGTCAAGGGAATGTAGGTCCATGAAAGACAGAAACAAGGAGATTAAGGCGTTCCTGCTGCATCTTGGCCACAACATGTGGAACGAGTGGCTACCGCAGGAGCTTATGAAGGACGAGTTCTTGGCTCCCCGGCGGCGTCCGGACTTGAAGCTTGCATGTGACGAGACTGTCTGGCGGAAGATCACCGGCAGGCTTGCCGAGCGAGGCATGAACATGGTGGTGATCGATATAGGCGAGGCTCTCGTGTATCCGAGCCACCCGGAACTCGCCATTGAGGGCAGCTGGTCGCCCGACAAGCTGCGCACGGAGGTCCGCCGCCTTAAGGGCATGGGTCTTGAGCCGATCCCGAAGCTCAATTTCTCCGCGATGCACGATGGATGGCTCAAGGACTACCATCGGATGCTTTCCACATCGGAATACTATCGCGTTGTGGATGACGTCATCGGCGATGCGCTTGAGGTGTTTGAACATCCGAGGCTCATCCACCTTGGTTTCGACGAAGAGCGTGCGGAGTGGATGAAGGGGCTTAACTACGCTGCGGCGCGTCAAGGAGAACTGTGGTGGCACGATTTCCTGTATACCGTGAACTGTGCGGAGCGGCGCGGCGCGCGGGCGTGGGTGTGGTCGGACTGCGGACCCCACAAGCCGGAATACTTCACGCGGTGTCCGAAGAGCGTGTTGCAGATGGCGTGGTACTACGATGCATACAACGCCAAACTGTCCATGGATCCGAAGGTGAACCCCCACTGGTGGAAGATGCAGAACTTCATCGACCTTAACAGGCACGGATTCGAGCAGGTCGCATGCGGCAGCAACTGGGTTGGCATGCGGCGCAAATCGATGAATGTCGGCGCAGACGAGGTGATGGGGCTGGTGGTGAAGTTCGTGCGCGAGCATGTTAATTCGAACCGGATGCTTGGATTCATGATGGCTCCATGGGCTCGAGTGGACAGCGACGAGACGAACGAGATCAACATGAAGGGCGCGGACATCTTCGCAGAGGCCTTGAAGATTGGCTGAATGGAACACAAAGAAGCGACAAAGGAGGTTGCAATGGTTACGAGAAGGGCATTTTTCGGGAGCACGCTTGCGGCTACGGCGCTTGCGGCGGCGGAAGGCGGAAAGGCGGCGAAAAGAGCGTGCGGATCGCTGCGCGAGGCCGCGCGCGACATCCCGGTGGTCGGCGAGTATGACGTGCTCGTGGCGGGCGGCGGACCAGCCGGCCTGGCGACTGCGGTTACGGCTGCGCGTGAAGGGGCGAAGGTCGCTCTCGTAGAGGCGCACGGTTCGCTCGGCGGCATATGGACGAGCGGTCTGCTGTCGTGCCTCATAGGCTTCAACAATTCCGATTTCGACCGCGAGGTGCTTTCTCGTCTCGACACTTACGGGGCGAGGTGTCATCGCCGTCCGAAGAACGACACGCACAGCTTCATCTACGAGCCGGAGTACATGAAGCTCGTCTGCGAGGAGATGTGCGCTGACGCAGGGGTCAGGGTGCGTCTCCATACGTCCGTGGCTGGCGCGGTGCGCGACAGGTCCGGGCGGAATATCGAGGCGGTGATCACGGAATCGAAGAGCGGACGCGAAGCGTGGCGCGCGAAAAGGTTCGTGGACTGCACCGGTGACGGTGATCTTGGTGCGCTTGCAGGATGCGGATATGACGTTGGCGGCGATGCGCCCGGGGATCCCGAGCAGCCGGCATCTCTCATCGCTCTCGTGACGATACCAGACGACCGAGGCATACTGAAATGCATTGCAAACGAGGCATCGAACTTCGCTGAGGATGGATCGAGGGTTCATGACGCGAAGTTCGTGCTGTTGAAAGAGATGAACCGGGTTGGGATAACCCCGTCATATGGCCATCCAACGATGTTTAGGGTGCATCCGCATCTGTACGCATTCATGTGCAACCACGAATACGACGTGCCAGTGGATGACGCAGACTCCATCACCGAGGCAACGATGCGCGCCCGGAGGGAGGTGTTTGGCATGGTGGATGCTCTTTCGCGCAAGGGCGGCAAGGCGTGGGATGGCCTGCGGCTCGTCATGACGGCTGAGCAGATCGGGCACAGGCGCGCGCGCCGGCTGCATGGCCGCTACACGATCACGCTTGAGGACTGCCTTGAGGGCCGGAAGTTCCCGGACGGGCTTTGCACATGTTCGTTTGGACTGGACCTGCATGCGGTGTCGAAGGCGATGAACAATGTTCGTCCAGCCGGCCAGCCCGTGCATGTGGCGCGCCGTGCCAAGCCGTACCAGATTCCGCTAAGGGCGTGCCGTGCGAAGGACCTTGACAACCTCTACATGGCTGGGCGCTGCATTTCGGGGGCATTCCTTCCACAGGCGAGCTATCGCATCACCGGTACGGCTGTCGGGATCGGCGTTGGTGTAGGGAAGGCAGTCGCGAGAGGTTAGCGCCAATCGTAGCGCCATTATTACGGCAAACTGCGGTATCATTTCCTTATGGGCGAAACCGCTTGACCTAAAGGGCGGTAAATGGTACTATACGCGTTCTTTAAGCATAAAAGTATCCATCCAAGGAGATAACAGAATGAAAATCAAGGTCATAGGCGTTGCGGCACTCGCAGCGGCGTGCATTACGGGCTGCTGCAGCAAGGACGAGGAGGCTCTGGTCACGGTGAACGGCCAGTCGCTCACACGCTGTGAGCTGGACAAGGACGTTGCGGCGCTCGTGGCGGCGCGCAAGGGGAAGATTCCCGCCGACCAGATGGAGCAGGCGAAGAAGATGTTTGAGGAGCAGCTCGCACAGAAGTTCCTGATGGAGACGCTGCTGCTCGGCGAGGCCAAGAAGAAAGGGCTCGACACGGTGACGCCTGAGGATCTCCAGAAGAAGAAAGACGAGATCATCAAGGAGGGCGCGGGCCGTCCCGGTGCGCCGAAGACGTTCGATGAGTTCGCGGCGCAGTTTCCGCTCGGCAAGGACAAGGCGGAACAGGCTCTCAGGGACATCATCGTGATCCAGCGTCTTCTCAAGCAGGAGGTCGAGGACAAGATCACGATCGATCCCGCCGAGGTCGCCAAGACGATCTCCAACATCACCTCTAACGCCGCCGCAGCCGCCAAGGCCGCCGCCGGCGCCGAGAAGAAGATCAAGGAGCTCAAGGCGCAGCTCGACAAGGTTTCCGCAAAGGATCTCCCCGCGAAGTTTGCGGAGATGGCCAAGAAGGAGTCCAGCTGCCCGTCCAAGGAAAAGGGCGGCGACCTTGGAGAGTTCGCCAAGGGGCAGATGGTGCCAGAGTTCGAGAAGGTTGCCTTCTCCATCGAGCCCGGCAAGGTTTCCGACCCTGTGAAGACGCAGTTCGGCTGGCATCTCATACTTGTGGACAAGAAGATCCCCGCAGTGAAGGCTGAGGGTGACAAGCCCTCATCGCCCGAGAAGGTGAAGGCCTCCCACATTCTCCTCAATGCGCGCGCAGCGCAGCCGGTTCCCACGAAGGAGGATGTCGAGAAGCGCATGAAGGGCATGAAGAGCCAGCAGGCGATGGGTGCATATTTCGACAAGCTCCGCAAGGCGGCGAAGATCGAGGCTCCCGGATTCCCCGCGCTGGTGCCTGAACAGGACGAGAAGCCCGCCGCCAAGCCCGTATCGTCCAAGCCGGTCAAGGTGACGCCCGCGGCAAAGCCTGCGGCGAAACCGTCCGAGAAGCCAGCTGCGAAGCCGGCCGAGAAGAAGTAATACGTCGCCGTGCTGACGATCACCAAGTCCGTCAAGTTCGATGCCGCACATGTGCTCACGAACCACAAGGGGCTGTGCAAGAATCTCCACGGCCACACATACCGCGTGGACGTGAGCGTGCGGCAGGCCGAGAACGACGGCTCCGACATGGTGATGGATTTCAAGGACGTCAAGCGCATCTGCGAAGAGACGGTCCTTGCGAAGTTCGACCACGCTTTCATATACGACGAGACGAGCGCCGCAGAATCCGAGATAGCGGCGGTTGTCAGCAAGAACGGGATGAGGGCGGCTGCAATACCGTTCAGGTCCACGGCGGAGAACCTTGCGCGGTGGATATTCGAAGCGCTTGCGGATCGCATCGACGGGCTTTGCTCCGTGCGCGTGTACGAGACAGCCGATTCGTGCGCGGAGTACACCGCCGAATGACGCCCATTCCGGGCGTGTCGTTGCATCCGAGAGAAGGAAATGGAGATGGAAAAACTCATTGCGGCATCTTTTGCGCTGGCGGCGCTTGTGGCAGCCGCCGCACCGATTCCCGAGAATGTACCGGAGCTGATGACCACATTCTCCGGTGAGAAGGTCACAACGCGCGGACAGTGGGAGAAGGTGCGCGCGCCCGAACTGCTGGCCGAGTTCACGGAGGAGGAGTACGGGCGGCGTCCTGTGGAGAGGCCCGCATCGCTGTCGTTCGAGCGCGCCGAGCCTGACGCCGTGATGATGGACAGCAAGGCCGTGCGCAAGCGCATCCGCGTGACATATGCAGGCCCATACGGCGGCGGCAAGTTCACGTTCACGGCGTTCATCCCCCGGCAGGAGAAGCCGGCTCCTGCGTTCCTGCTCATCTGCAACCGGCCGCCGGACGAGAACATCGACCCCACGCGTCGGCGCAAGAGCGAGTTCTGGCCCGCAGAGGAGATCGTTTCGCGCGGATATGCGGCCATCTCGTTCTGGAACGGCGACATCGCGCCGGACTGGAACACCGGCAACAGGCAGGGCGTGTTCGCGTGCTTCGAGGAGCCGGGGCGGCGCAAGAGCCACGCCCTGTGGGGCACGCTTTCCGCATGGGCGTGGGGCGCGAGCAGGGTCATGGACTGGATCGAGACGGAGCCGCTGCTTGATGCCAGGCATGTCGCCGTTGTCGGCCATTCTCGCGGTGGCAAGACGGCCCTGGTCGCCGCTGTGTATGATCGTCGCTTCGCCATGGCGTGCTCGAACGATTCGGGATGTTCGGGCGCGAAGCTCAACCACATCGACCTGCCGAAGTCCGAGCATCTATCGGCGATAGTGAGAAGCTTCCCCTACTGGTTCTGCGCAAACTACATTGCCCACGTGAACGCCGAGCTGGAGTGGAGAGTGGACCAGCATGAGTTCATCGCCCTCATCGCGCCTCGGCTCGTGTGCATAGCGTCAGCCACCGAGGACATGTGGGCCGGGCAGGAAGGGGAATACTGGAGCGGAGCGCTCGCCTCGCCGGCATGGGAGCTCTACGGCCTGAAGGGGCTCGTGTCCGACGGGTTCCCCCCGCCGGAGCGTCCGCTTCAGGATGGATGCATCTCATACCACCTGCGCGTCGGCAAGCACAACCTCACGCTGTACGACTGGAACCGGTACATGGATTTCGCAGACCGCCACGGTTGGCGCGACTAAATGTCCGCAAAATGGTATAATACGCCACCATGACATTACCGCAGAGAGTTTCCGCCATCCTCGAGCAGTGCTTCGCCTACCTGCATCCCTGCCTGTATGGCGCGGTGGGCGGCGGCGCGGCGGCTGATCTGCCGTCGCTTGCGGACGCGCTGGAGCGTGAAATCGTGTATCTGATGCCCGATGCAGATGCGCGGGGGGTCGTGGACGCGTTTGTGCGCCGCCTGCCGGAGGTGCGCAAGGTGCTGGAGACGGATGTGCAGGCGGCATACGAGGGCGATCCTGCGGCCATGAGCCGCATGGAGGTCGTGCTGGCGTATCCTGGCATGTACGCGGTGACCGTCCATCGCCTGGCGCATGAGCTGTACGTGCTCAAGGTGCCTATCCTGCCGCGCGTGATGAGCGAGCTTGCCCATTCCAAGACGGGCATCGACATCCACCCCGGCGCCACCATCGGACAGGGTTTCTTCATCGACCACGGCACCGGCGTGGTCATCGGCGAGACGACCGTGATCGGCCGCAACGTGAAGCTGTACCAGGGCGTGACGCTCGGTGCGCTCAGCTTCCCCAAGGACGAGAAGACCGGCATGCTTCGCAAGGGCCACAAGCGCCACCCGAACGTGGAGGACAACGTGGTGATCTACGCGGGCGCGACGATCCTTGGCGGAGACACGGTAATCGGCCACGATTCGGAGATCGGCGGAAACGTGTGGCTGATGCAGTCCATCCCGCCGCACTCGCGCGTGTACAACAAGCCGCCAGCACCGGATATCCGGGGAAAGAGTAAGCAATGAAACTTGAACTCAAGCTTGACCGCCCTCTGATCGTATTCGATATCGAGTCCACAGGAGTGAACCCGCGCCAGGACCGCATCATCGAGCTTGCCGCCGTGAAGATACACCCAAACGGAATCGAGGACGAGCGCACCTGGCTGCTGAACCCCACGATCCCGATCCCGAACGCCACCACCGCGATCCACGGCATCACGGACGACATAGTGAAGGACTGCCCCACGTTCGCAGAGGCGGCCAAGGAGATATTTGAGTTCTTCAACGGATGCGACCTTTCGGGGTTCAACGTGGACCGCTTCGACATACCGTGCCTTGAGGAGGAGTTCGCCCGCACGGGGCGCGACTTCGGCGCGTCGCGCCGTAGGCACATCGACGTGCAGCGCATCTACCACAGGATGGAGCCGCGCGACCTGTGCGCGGCGGTGAGGTTCTACCTGGGCCGCGACCATGTGGGCGCGCATGGAGCGGAGGCCGACGCCAAGGCGACGGCAGAGGTGCTCAAGGCGCAGATGGTGAAGTATCCCGAACTGCCGCGCACGGCGGCGGAGATGGACGAATACCTCGCGCCCCACGATCCCATGAACGCCGACCGCCAGGGCATGATTCGCTGGATAGACGGCGCTTGGTGCATAAACTTCGGCAAGAAGAAGGGCAGGAGGCTCGTGCAGCTGCTGGCGACGGAGCGCAACTACCTGCGATGGATCGTGAACGGCGCGTTCGACACCGAAGTGCGTCAGATAGTCAAGACGTTCATCGACCGCGGCGTTCTGCCGCCGCCGCCGCTCGGCGTAGGCAAATGAGGGGCCGCCGGAATGTCCGCGACCGTTCTCAGGAGGGTTGAGTGGAGGGCGACGGAGGCCGAACCCAGGCCGGACGTGTCATTCGTTCCGATGCTGGAGCGGCGTCGGCTGTCGCAGGTTGAGCGGGCGGCGCTGCATGTGGCGTGGTGCGTGTTCCATCCGGAAGGGGCTGCCTCTGCGGAGGCGCAGGCGGTGCCGCCTGCCTCAGAAACGCCGGTGGTGTTCGCCTCGCGCTGGGGCGAGATCGGCACAACCTTCAAGCTGATGCGCCAGATGCATGACGAGGGCGAGATGTCTCCCGCAGGCTTCGCCGCATCCGTACACAACGCCGCTCCGGGCGCATGGTCGATTTTCACTAAGAACCACGCCGCATACACCGCAATCGCCGCGCGGGAGCGCTCTTACGAGATGGGGATGATGGAGGCCGAGGCGCAGCTGGCCGCCTCCGCCGCGCCGGCCGTGCTGTACGTATATGCCGAGGAGTCTACGCCGGAGTACTACATGCCTTCATTCGGCGAACGCGTGACGGCGCATGCCGTGGCCCAGCTTCTCGTCCCGTCCGGGGAGGGGTCGTAGCGGGATGAGGTTCGCCCGGTCCATACTCAGCGCTGGGTTCTTCGTCCTGTTCGGCGCAGGCGGACTTTTCTTTTCGCTCGCCCTGCTCTTCCCCCTTCCCCGGCCGTTCGCCCGCCGCATGCTGAAAGGGTCGTTCATGCTGTTCGTGTGGCTTGCGCGGGTGACGCGTCTGTTTCGCGTGGATGTTTCGCCGGAGGATCGCAGCCGGCTCGCTTCGCTGAAGGGAGCCGTGGTCGTATCCAACCACCTTACGCTGATCGACGTGATAATCCTGTTCTCCCTGACCGGCGAAGCCGTATGCGTGACGAAGGAATCCGTGAGCCGCAACCCGTTCATGCGCGCAGTCGCGCGGAGCGTGCTGATCGTCAACGACGGTCCGCTTGATGTGCTCCGCCAGGCCGTCCGCCATCTTGCGGACGGAGTGAATGTCATCGTGTTCCCGGAGGGTACTCGCACGCCGGCCGACGATCCGACGCATGTGTTCCGGCGCGGCGCGGCGCACATCGCGCTCCGTTCCGGTGCGCCCGTGGAGGTGGTGCGCCTCACCTGCGATCCGCCGGTGCTAGGCAAACGTCAGCCGTGGTGGGATGTAGGCCGGAGCACGATCGTCTACACGGTTCGCTGCCGCGGTCGCATAGACGCGCCACCGCGGTCCGGCCATATGCGCGGCGGCTCCACGCGTCTGCGCGCCGTTGCGCTGACGGCGAAGATGCATGAAAGGGTGTTCGGCGCATGAACGAACCGGTGGCAAGCGTAATCGTGCCGTGCAGGAACGCGGCGGGGACGGTTGAGGCGGCGATCGCCGGCGCGCTGGCCTCGCCGCTGGAGTCGCTGGAGGTGCTGGCGGTGGATGACGGTTCCACCGACAATACGGCGTGCGTGCTCGACGGCATCGCCGCGCGCGACCCTCGCGTGAGGGTGATTCGACTGCCGCCGCGCGGCGTATCGGCCGCACGCAACGCCGCGCTGGCCGCCGCACGCGGAGAATTCCTGTTCTTCCTTGACGCTGACGACACGGTGGAGCCGTCCTTCTTCCCCCGCGCCGTCGCCGCAATGCGCGAGGCGAACGCCGACTATTGTCGCATCGCACACGATGAGACGTCCGTCTCGACGGGATGGCGGAAGGAGTACCCGCTCAAGGGAGACTACAACCTTGATGGGGCCGCCGCCATCCGCGAACGCTACCTGCCATGCTTCTTCGGCTACTCCCTTGACCAGGTCCGGGCCTGGTACGGCGGGGCCCCGCTGGGCGCGAAGCGCGAAATGGCCGGCGTGTGGGCCGGCTGCTTCCGCGCAGGGATAATCCGGGAGCGCTCCATCAGGTTCGACGAGTCGATAGAGATATTCGAGGATGCGATGTTCACCTGCGAGTATCTGCTTGCCTGCCGCCGGACGGTTGCGATAGACGCCCCCCTGTACCACTATCGCAGGTCGGAATCCGGCTCGATGCTCGTCAAGCTATCCGGCCCGGAGTTCTTCGGGAACAAGCTGCGCCTACTGGCCAAGCGCAAGGCCCTGGACGCGGCAAGCGGCGGACGGCTCACGCCGCTCTATGAGGCGTCTTGCGTGTTTTCGCTGCTTGAGATACTGCGTGCGGCGTTCCGCACGAAGGGTTGCATGAGGCTTGGGCTCGCAACATTCCGCCGTTACGGGAACGATCCCGCCGTCAAGTCGGCGCTCAGCCGCTTCCCGCTGTCCTGGCGCAGGCCCGGCCTCGCCGTCGGCGTCCTGGCCTGCCGCTGTTTTTTTGCCGCTTGCGGTTGAACGCGTGTTGTAATATACTACGCGCCAAGGAGAAGAACCATGAGTGAAGAAGAGATTGCAGAGAACGCCGAGGCCGGTCTTCCGGCCGGAGATGCCGCCGACGACAGCGCCGACGCGCAGATCAACGATACGGACATCGTGTTCGATTGTCCGCACTGCGGGCACAACCTGTGCATCGACTACCGTGGCGCAGGGCTGCAGATCAAATGCTCGGAATGCGGCGAGGATATCTTCGTGCCAATCCCGGACGGCATGAAGATCGACGATCTCGACCTCGATCCCGGCGAGATACTGAAGCAGCTCTTTGCGACGCGGCGAAACCTTCAGCGCGCCGAGGCGCGTGCCGAGGCCCTTGAGGAGAAGCTCGCCGCCGTGACGCAGCAAGTGGCCGCGCTGCACGATTCCCTCCTCGCCAACGCATGAAGGGCATCTCAGCAAAGACGCTGTTTGTGAACGCGCTGACCTTTTCGCGCGTTCCGTTGATTTTCGCATATCTCGCGCTCGCCATAGCCGGACATTTCAGCGACTCGCTCGTGTGCCCGGTTCTGGCGTGCATGGCCGGTGCGGCGGCCGGGATGTCTGATTTCTTCGATGGTCTTCTGGCGCGGCGGTGGGGCGTTGTCTCAGATTTCGGCAAGATGGCGGATCCGCTGATGGACAAGGTTTACTTCATAGTGGCGTTCCCGTCGCTCGTATGGCTGGCGGCAGTCCAGGGGGAGTGTGCGGCGCATACTGTGACGTTGCTTGTCTTTACCGTGCTGTGGATACTGAGGGACCAGTGGGTGACGTTCCTTCGCGCGGTCGCTTCGCTGTACCGCGCGGACGTTGCGGCGATGTGGCTCGGCAAGGTGCGCACCGCCCTGTCGTTCCCGTGCGCAGGGTACATATACATCTATCTGGCGTTTCACCAGTGCTGGCCCGAGGAGGCCGCGCGGGGAGGCTTGGCGGCGTGCTTCGCGATCGAGGGATTCCTGATCCTCCTAAATCTCTATTCGTTTTTCGTGTACACCAGATCGTACATTCCGTATGTCAGGAGGGCGCTCGGCCGCGGATAGGCCGATGCGAGGATCGTTTATGGCAAAGGATTTCAAGATTGTCGAGCCGGAGTTCGTCTCCAGGACAAAGCAGTCGGCTGTCGCAGCGGTGGAGGCGAGGTTTGCCCGGGAGGAGTCGCAGCGGCGCAAGGTGGAGCGGCGCGCGCGCGCCAAGGGCTGTCTGGCCTGGCTGATTCTTCTGGCGATAGTGGCGGCGGCCGGCGCGTATTTCGCGTGCAGGCACTACGGCATCAGCTTCAGTGAAGTGACAATGCGTGTGCACGAGGCGTTCCAGACGCGTCGGTACGAGCGGCTGGACGAGATGTTCCGCGTTTCGCCCCTTGCGTACTGGAAGGAGGCGCCGGACGATCTTCGCCCGAACAAGGTCGCCACCAACACCATCTACCACGCCATGATGTCCGATGGCGTGGGCCGCATGATACTGGAGATGCAGGCCAGCCCCGACGCCGAGCTGAAGATACGTCGGCTCTCGCCGATCGCCGCCCCTGTGGAGATGCCTCTGAGCGACTTCAACAGGCTTGTGGCCAAGGCTCCGTACCTGGTTGCCGTTGGCGGAAAGGTGTATTTCTGCTGCGGCAAAAGGTCGCCGATGGACAAGGAAAACTTCAGGCGTGAGCTCTTCTCCGCCGGGACGCCGGGGGCGTCCAAAAAAGTTCGATAAATTTTTCACTTGAAGTTGAAGCCGTTTTAAGGTATCTTACGCACCTGTGGAGGAAATAGATGAATAAGTTATTGCATGCTATCGTTTACCTGATACTGGTCGCGGCAGTCGCCGCGCTGGTCTTCGAGAAGAGCCTTTTTGACAAGCGCTCGCTTCTCAGTGACCGCAACCGCGTGATGGAGGATTACATCGTGCGGCTTGCGCGAACCATAGAGAAGGCCGACGCGCCTCGTCCGATGACGGTGCCCGAAGCCAAGAAGGACGTATCCCCGATCGAGGCGCGCCAGCTCGACACTCCTGAGATGGAGAATGTCCTTGAGGATTACCCGGCCCAGCTTGAGACGGCAAACCTCGAGACGTTCAACTGGGACGATTCGGCCACGCGCCTTCAGCTCCGCCAGCTATATTTCCTGGGGCCTGACGGCCAGCCTGTGCCTGACGCGGCGAACTACAACAAGCCGATGACGAAGGGCAAGGGCACCATGGCCGAGCTCATGGACCAGCTCTTTGAGCGCGCCAAGGCCCAGCAGACCGCGCTCAA
Source organism: uncultured Verrucomicrobiota bacterium (assembly GCA_946631345.1). GTDB lineage: Bacteria > Verrucomicrobiota > Kiritimatiellia > RFP12 > UBA1067 > UBA1731. Next base: position 9,011 of record CAMPAA010000012.1, on the reverse strand, counting down.
CAGCACTCGCGCCGCCCTCGCCGAGCTGCGCGGCAAGCTGGAGAGCACCGTGGGCGACTACAACAAGCTCAAGCCCGAGCTTCGCATCGCGAAGATGACAGACGAGGAGCTGAAGCAGAAGATATCCCAGCTCGGCCAGGAGAAGCAGACGCTTGAAGAGCAGATCACAAAGCTGAAGAGCCGCGTCGAGGAGCAGACGGGCGAGATCACGAGCCTCAAGGATGAGGTGTCCACCGCCAAGGACGAGACTGAGGTAGCCAAGGAGGAGAACTCCAACCTCGAGAAGAAGATCAAGCAGCTTGAGACCCTGATGAAGCAGATGGCCCAGCAGCAGAACCAGGCTTCCGGCACCGCCTCTGCGGGAGCGGTCGGTTCCGCAATCACCTCGCTGCCCGCCGGCGACAAGGGCAAGATCGTGGACGTGAACAACCAGCTCATGTTCTGCGTGGTCGAGTTCTCCGACGACGCGATGAAGGAGATGCTCGGACCGGAGCGCAACGGTTCGCTTCCGGCTCTCACGCTCGCTCTCAAGCGCAAGGGCTTCAATGGACCCGCCGGCGAGTTCGTCGGCAAGATTCGTCTGCGCCAGTCCGTCTCCGGCAAGAACTACGTAATCGCGGATATCCTTGGCGACTGGAGCCAGGCTAAGGTTGAAAAGGGCGATGCCGTATTTTCCGAATAAGTGGCTGCTGGCTCTAGCGTTGCTCGCGCTGCTGGCCGGCTGCATCGCCGATACGGCTGAGGATTCTGACCTGCCGTGGTCTCGCGATCAGGGTTGGGAAGGGCAGATACCGATCCCCGGAAACGCGGCGGGACGCTATGATTGAGCAGGTCACATTCAAGGTTGAAGCTGGCGGCATCCGTTTGGATGCCGCTTTGCTTATGCGTTTCCCGTCCGTGCCCCGGGCGTTCGCACGCGAGGCCTGCGAGTCGGGCGGCATAAGGGTGAACGGCCGCCCGGCGCCAAAAGGGCTCAAGCTGCGCGGAGGCGAGACTGTGGAGGTCGTCCGGCTGGACGAGGCCAAGGACAACCGCCCTGCACCAGACCATTCCGTGCGCCCGCGCTGCATCTTTGAGGATTCCGACCTTCTGGCGTTCGACAAGCCTGCTGGGATGCCAGTGCAGCCGCTTTCCCGCCATGAGACGGGCACGCTCATGAATGGCGTTGTGGCGCGGTGGCCGGAATGTGTGGGAGTCGGAGATGCGCCGCTGATGGCGGGCGCGCTCCACCGCATCGACGCCGGCACCTCTGGGCTTGTCCTTGTTGCCCGCACTGCGGCGGCATTCGGCGATCTGCGCGCGCAGTTCGCCGCCCAGACGGTGGAGAAGACGTATCTTGCGCTCGTGGAGGGCGCAGTGGCGGTTGGCGGCACGCTTGAGAACGATCTCGTCCATATGCCAGGGCTTGGATACTGCAAGATGGTGGATATCGCCTGCGCACGGATGTCCGAGGGCGAACGTGCCGCACTCGCGGACAAGGCTTTGCATGCCGTCACGGCATATCGGCCCATTGGGCTTACGCGCGACGGGAACGAGGAGCGCACGTTGCTTGAGGTCACAATCCGCACTGGCGTAACCCACCAGATCCGCGCCCAGCTTGCGCTCGCCGGTATGCACATCGTCAACGACCGTCTCTACGGCGCATTCGCGGTGGAGGGCATGGAAGGGCACTGCCTCCACGCCCTTGCCGCCTCGTTCCGTCATCCGTCATCCGGAGCGCCATGCGAGATACGCACAGGCCTTCCGCCGTGGGGCAACGTTTGAGTGCGTCATTTGGTATAATACGGAGCACTTTGAAGAGGAAAGGAAACCAATCGTGAAGATGAAGGCAAACAACATGGTGATCGCCCAGTCGGGCGGACCTTCTATGGTCATAAACGGCTCGCTCGTCGGCGCTGTCGTCGCGGCGAAGAGATCCGGAGCCAAGATTGGACGGATCCTTGGCGCGCGGCATGGCATACAAGGGATTCTTGGGCGAGACTACATTGACCTGCGAAAGGTCACGGCGAAGCGGCTTGACGCCATCGCGCGCACGCCGTCATCGGCGCTCGGAAGCTGCCGCATGAAGCCCACGGCGGAGGACTGCCGCCGCATCTTCGAGGAGTTCAAGCGGCTGTCGGTGGGCTTCTTCTTCTACATTGGCGGCAACGACTCTGCGGACGCCGCGCGCATCGTTGGCGAAGAGGCCGAGAAGGACGGCTATCCGCTCGTGGTCTATCACATCCCGAAGACGATCGACAACGACCTGCGCAGCTGCGACCACACCCCGGGCTTCGCCTCGGCGGCACGTTTCGTGGCGTGTGCGCTTAAGGGCGACGATCTCGACAACCGTGCGCTCGGCGGCGTGAAGATAGACATCATAATGGGGCGCGACGCAGGATTTCTCACGGCCGCCTCCGCTCTTGCTCGTGAAAACAAGGGCGATGGGCCTCATCTCATCTATCTGCCTGAACGTCCGTTTTCGCTGGATGGTTTCGTGGCTGACGTGCAGGCCGCGATGAAGCGCCACGGCCGGTGCGTGGTGGCGGTTTCCGAGGGTATACGCGACGCGAATGGCGAACTGTTCGCCAAGAAGTTCGCCAATGGCGAGCGGGACTCCCACGGCAATCTGCAGCTCTCCGGTACCGGCGCGCTCGGCGATTTTCTCGCGGGGCACCTGAAGGCGAAGGCGTCCGTCAAGCGCGTCCGCGCCGACACGTTTGGCTATCTCCAGAGGAGCTTCCCCGGGGTGGCGAGCGAAGTCGACCTGAAGGAGGCGCGCATGGCCGGTGGCGTTGCGGTGTCGATGGCGCTCAAGGCGGCGAAGGGCGCGGCTGGCGTTCCCGTGAAGGGGACGATTGGCATACAGCGCGTAAAGGGGCTGCGGTACAGGGCGGAGTTTGTCGCGCTGCCCGCGCAAGCTGCGGCAAAGTTCACACGCTCCATGCCCGACAAGTTCATCGCCAAGAACGGACATGATGTCACCAAGGCGTTCATTGACTACGCAAAGCCGATAGTCGGCGAGCTTCCGCACTGCGAGGTGCTGTAGCGTGGGCTGTGGCGATCCTATGCCAACGATGACCGAAAGGGTAAATGCTCTTCTTGCTGAACTGCTGGGCGGAAGCTGCCCGGCGGTGCTCTTTGACGCAATGCGCCATGCCGTTCTGGTCGGCGGCAAGCGGATACGCCCGCAGCTGTGCATGGCTGCGGCGGAGGCCGTTGGCGGCAGGATGGAGGATGCCCTATATCCTGCCTGTGCGATCGAGCTTCTGCACAGCTACACGCTCGTGCACGATGACCTGCCCGCGATGGATAACGACGCCGTGCGGCGCGGTGCGCCGAGCGTATGGGCTAAGTACGGCGAGGCGAACGCCATACTTGCGGGCGATGCGTTGCAGGCTCTTGCATTCCGCACCGCAGTGCGTGCGCCGCGCAATGCTGAGCGAATAGCGGCAGCCATCGCAGAGGCGGGTGTAGGCGTGGTGCAGGGACAGGTCGCGGATCTGGCCGGCGGCGACGCAGACTTCATCCTCCGCCACAAGACGGCGGACCTTTTCGTCGCCGCCGCCGAAATGGGCGCGTTGGCCGGCGGAGGGAACGATGATGACGTGGCGCGTCTGCGCGAATACGCCCTCAGCATCGGCATAGCGTTCCAGCTTGAGGACGACCTTCTTGACGGCGATTCGCCGAACCCGGCTGGCGATGCCCGTAGGGCGATAGACGAGCTTACGGCGGCGGCTGTCGCGGCACTGGACGGTTTGCCAGGGGATGTCGCTCCGCTTGTCGCGATGGCTGAACGACTTGCAGAGCGCAAATCGTGACAGGGTTGTGGATAACTTATAGGGAGACGAGAAGAAATGAAGATGAAAACTGCGCTTGCCGTGATGTACGCGGCGTTCACCATGTCCGCCGCGTTTGCTGTTGCCACGGTTTCTGAGACAGAGTTGGAGCTGCCGACATATCCGTTTTCGGACCCCAATCCGGTGCCGCGCACCACCTCAAACAACTATCCGTACTTCTTCTTCGACGGAACGAGCGCGAAGAGCGTATCGAAGCGCTGGAAGGCCGTCATCCTCGAGAACGCCAAGATCAAGGTCACGATTCTGCCTGAGATCGGCGGCAAGATATGGGGTGCGGTGGACAAGGCAACCGGCCACGAGTTCATCTACTTCAACCACGCCGTAAAGTTCCGCAACATCGCGCGGCGCGGTCCGTGGTGCTCGGGCGGCATCGAGTTCAATTTCGGTATCATCGGCCACTCCCCATCGACCTCAACGCCCGTATCGTACTTCTGCCGCACAAACGCCGACGGAAGCGCAAGCTACTTCTGCGCCGACACCGAGCTCATCTGCCGCACCACGTGGCAGGTGGAGGTGAACCTCCCGCCGGATGCCGACCACTTCCTCACAAGGACGACATGGTTCAACGGCTCGAACTTCTCCACGCCATACTACCAGTGGATGAACGCGGCCTATTCCGTGCGCGGGAATCCGGAGTTCTGCTTCCCCGGCTCGGCGTATATCGGGCATTGCGGCGACTCCCACCTTTGGCCGATCGATGCAGACGGACACGACCTTTCCGTCTATTCTGGCAATGCGTTCGGCGGACCGAAGTCCGAGCACGTGCTAAACGGCGACAACTCCATATACGGCATATGGTGGCCGGAGAAGAAGATCGGTTCGATCCACACCAACCACGCAACGCAGAAATACGGGCGCAAGGTTTGGCTGTGGTCGCTGTCGCGTTCCGGCGGCATATGGGAGGACCTGCTCACGGACGAGGACGGCCAGTACACGGAACTGCAGTCGGGGCGCTGCTTCAACCAGCCAGCCGATACGCATACGACGCCATTCAAGCATACCGCCTTCGCGCCAGGCGCTACTGACGTGTTTGAAGAGCAGTGGGGTGTGGTTCGCGACAAGGCGGTGTTCGACAGGGCGTGGAACGCGACAAACTACGTGTCGCGTCCTCAGACCATGCCGGAAGACTTCAACTGGGATACGGCCTACGGGCATTTCATCAAGGGAGAACAGCTTATACGGCGCCGGATGGACGCCGATGGAGAGAAGGAGCTGCTCAAGTGCCTTGAGCAGGAGCCGTATTTCGTTCCGGCGCTCAACCTGCTCGCCTCGCTCGCGGTGCGTCGCGGTCAGTATGGGGAGGCCCACGCCCGCGCTGCGGCTGCGCTCTCCGTCGATACATACGCCCCTGAGGCCAACTACGCCGATGGTCAGGCCTTCTTTGCCGAAGGGCACCTTCGCGCGGCAAAGGAACGGCTTGGGCTCGCCGCCTATTCGCCGCAGTTCCGCACTGCCGCATTCGCGCTCGTGGCCAAGGCCGAGATGCGTGAGGGCAACTGGGATGCCGCAGACAGCATGGCGAAGAACTCCCTTCTTGCGAACGGCCTCAACCTCGACGCCTGGCTGGCGCGAATCGCCGTCGCAAGGAAGCGCGGCGACGTTTCGTCCGCCGCCTCGCTGGCGCGCCAGATACTAGAGCGCGTTCCGCTGTTCCACGCCGCACGGTATGAGCTGAATCTTGCCGACGCGACGACCACGCCGTTCGGAGAGCTGGTGCGCTGCGAGTTTCCGCATCAGGTATATCTGGAGCTGGGCGGATGGTACGAGGAGGCCGGTCTCGACGAAGATGCCGAACGCCTTTTCCGGCTCGCGGCGACCAACCCCGTCGGCGGACTGCGCCTGGCGGCGCTGCTTAACCGCAATGGGCGCGCAGGCGAGGCATCCAAGGTTCTCGATGGCGTGGCGGCGAAACCGATCGCGTTCGCTCTGCCGTTCCGCCGAGAGACTCTGCCTGCGCTCGTCTGGGCGGCGGAGAACCGTCCGGAATGGAAGTTCAAGTACTATGCCGCAGTCGGTCTTGCCGCCAACGCGTGGAAGGAGAGGGCGGACAGGCTTCTGGAGGCTTGCGGCGATGCGCCTGACGACGAGACGTTCTACCTGTACCGTGCATCGCGGACCAAGGGTGAGGCGAGCCTGCGCGATCTCAGGCGCGCGGCGGCGCTGCAGAACTCGTGGCGCACCGGTTACGCCATCTATCAGCATTTCGCCGCCGGCGAAGAGTGGGAAAAGGCGTGCGCTGAGGTGGAGCCGTATGTGGCGCGCTTCCCCGACGCAAACCCGATCAAGCTGGCCTACGGCATGGCGCTTGCGCGGTGCGGGCGCCACGGCAAGGCGATTTCCTATCTTGAGAACCTGAAGGTGCTGCCGTCAGAGAACGGGGACGACGCCATGTCGGCATGGGTGTTGGCATGGAAGGACGCCGCGCTGGAGGCGTTGGCGCGCGGGGACAGGGCGGAGGCCAGGAGAGCCGTAGCCAAGGCGCTCTCCTTCCCTGAGAATCTCGGCCGGGGCAAGCCATACGATATGCCGCGCCGGGGCAAGCCGGACAGGCCCGGTCTCCTGTACGACTGGCCAGACTCCTTGTGGGAGCTCATAGAATGGAAGCGGTGATGTTTATGGCAAAGGCATCCCATCGAATTGCGGTTGCGCTGATGCTGGCGGCCCTGGCAGTGTCGGCAGCCCCGCCGCCGACTTCACGCACGGTGTTCCGCCGCCCTTTTGGGCGGGTCGCAAGCATGGATCCAATCCGCGCCGCCGACGTGCTGGCCGCATCAGCAGTCGGGCTCATGTACGAGCCGCTTCTGGAGGTGGACTATGCCGCGCGCCCATACCGGCTCAAGGGATGCATCTGCGAGATGCCGCAGGTGAGTGCGGACGGCCTTGTCTACACTTTCACAGTCGCCGAGGGACGGCGTTTCCGCAATGGCCGCCCAGTCACGGCGGCGGACGTTAAGCGCTGCCTTGACCGGCTTGCGGACAAGACAAACGCCAGCCCCGGAATGTGGACTATGGATTCCGTGAAGTCGGTGGAGGCCAGAGACGAGCGGACGGTAGTCATCACGCTCAAGAAGCCGTTGCATGTGTTCACGTGGCTGATGGCAATGCCCTACACCGGAGTGGTCGCCGAGGACGGCTCGGGTTCTGGCGCATATTGGCTCAAGAGCTGGCGCAAGAACCATGAGATGGTGTTTGAGCGCAATGAGTCCTACCGCGACCCCGTGGACATCGACGAGATACGCCTGCCCGTCGTGGAGGATGTCGCTACGCAGTGGCTGATGTTCCTTGGTGGAGAGCTTGACTTTCTCGGAAGCGTATCGCGCGACAACTGGGATGCCGTCGTGGGCAAGGACGGCAAGCTTCTGCCTCAGCTGCAGAAGAAGGGCATGAGGCTCATGAGCTCATCATCGCTGTCGGTGTTCTACGTCGGCTTCAACATGAAGGATCCGGTTGTTGGCCCCAACCGCAAGCTCCGCCAGGCTCTCAACTGCGCATTCGACTTCCCGGCGTGGAAGCGCTTCATGAACGACCGCATCCTGCCATGCGACGGCCCGCTGCCGCCGGGGATCGACGGCAGGCTGGAGACGCCGTTCGCATACTCCTACGACGAGGCGAAGGCCAAGGCCCTGCTCGCCGAGGCCGGCTATTCTGGCGGCGTTGACCCCAAGACGGGTCGGAGGCTGCATCTGGAGATATCCGTAGGCCGCGCCACGCAGGACGCGCGCGAGATGGTGGAGCTGATGGCGTCGTTCTTCGACCGCGTGGGGATCGAGCTGGAGGCCCGGTACATGACGTGGGACGCATTCCTCACCGCAGTGAGCGAAGGGCGCACCCAGATGTTCAACCTCGGCTGGATCGGCGACTACCCCGACCCCGAGAACTTCCTCCAGCTGTTCTATTCGAAGAACGTCTCGCCAGGCTCAAACCATGCGCTGTACGTAAACCCGGCCTTTGACCGCGCCTACGAGGCGTTGGACTGGAAGACTGCGCAGGAGATCGTGCGGGAGGACTGCCCGTGGCTGTTCCTCTATTCGCCAAAGGTATATTCGCTCGTCTGGGACCGGGTGGAGAACTACATCCCCACCGATTTCCCGTACGGCATAGAGAAGCATCTGCGTATCAGGCGGTAGCCTTCGGGGCGATGCGGTTCATTATGAGGGCGATGGCACCGTCGCCCGTGATGTTGCAGGCCGTGCCGATGGAGTCGGTGGCCACGTACAGCGTGATCATGAGCGCCAGTTGCGTCTGGTTGAACCCGAGTATGGATTCGAGGATGCCGAGGGCGGCCATCACCGCGCCGCCCGGCACGCCCGGTGCGGCGATCATCACCACTCCCACCATGCAGATGAACCCCGAAAATGTCGCGAGGGTGATCTGGTCGGCGCGGCCATCCATCAGCATGAGGGCGACGGCGCAGGACACTATCTTCACGGTGGATCCGGCAAGGTGCACGGTGGCGCAGAGCGGCACCACGAAATCGGCGACCTCCGGCCTCACGCCGTTTGCGATGGTCTGGGCGCGCGTTACGGGGATGGTCGCGGCCGATGACGAGGTTCCAAGCGCCGTGATGTAGGCGGGCAGCATCGTCCATATCGCGGTGAACGGGTTCTTGCGGGCGATTGCGCCGGCGATGCAGAACTGGATGAGGATCACCACGAAAGTGAGCAGCGAGAATACGGCGATTATGGCGGCGAACGCGCTGAGCACGGCCTTGGTCTTGCCCGCCGCCGTCATGTCGAGGAATATCCCGAAGATGAAGAAGGGAAGCAACGGCACCAGCGCCACGGAAATCGTCTTGGTGATCACGGTGCGGAACTCCAGAAACCCGCGCTTGAGCACCTCCGAATCGGCCACGATCATGCCGAGGCCAAGAATGAAGGAGAACACGAGCGCGCTCATGACGTCCAGCATCGCCGGAATCTTGATCGTGACGTACGGCGCGAACTCCAACGCCGCCTCGCGCACGGCATCGTTCGCGCCTGCGGATACGAGTGACGGAAACGCGGCCACGGAGACGAAATAGCCGAGAAAGCCGGCGAAAAGCGTAGAGCTGTAGGCGAGGGCCACCGTCACAAGCAGCATCCGTCCGGCACCATGGCCTGTCTCGGCTATGGCCGTAGCCACGAGGCCGAGGATGATAAGCGGCACCATGAACTTGATGAACTGGTCGAAGAC
>CAMPAA010000011.1 GCA_946631345.1 uncultured Verrucomicrobiota bacterium | reverse complement strand
TCACGGCCTCCACCCAGAAGTCGATCGGCACCTGGTCGCCCACGTCGCAGCGGAACCCGTCGCAGCCGAGACGCATCCAGTGGAGCATCGATTCGATCAGGTACCTGCGCACGGCCTTCGACCCGAAGTTGACATACGGGAAGCGCCACTGGGTCGTGCGCACCGAACCGTCCGGATTTCTCAGGAAGGCATCGTCGAACATGTCCTTCAGCACGTTGTTCGGTCCGCAGTGGAGATAGACGAGATCCATGTACACCTTCATGCCAAGCGCATGGGCGCGGTCGTTGAACGCCTTGAAGTCCGCGTCGTGTCCGTACTCCGGGTCTATCCTGTCGTAGTTGGAGATGCGGTATGGGTTCTTTGGCGTGTGGTAGCCGCTCTTGATCTGGCGAGGGCTCCACCCTCTCTCGTCCATGTCGCAGTCCATCTCCACGAACGGCGTCAAGTACACCACATCCACTCCCACGGACCGCACATGGTCGAGCATCGCCGTGGCGGACCGGAAATTGCCGTCACGCGTGAAGTTGCGCAGCACCATCTGATAGACGATCGCGCTCTTCAGGTATTCCGGCGTAGGGCGCATAGCTGCGGACACCATCCCGGAAGCCAGGATTGCCGCCACACATATCATGTAGAGCGGCGATCCACGCCTCGGCGGCGCCGACGGTGCAACAGACGTAATCGCCGCATGAAGCTTTTTCGGTTGGGCTGTGATTTCCATTGGTTTTGCGTCCTTTCTTGTGCCGTTAGGCGTTAAGTTGCTGTTTTTGGGTCAAATAGCAGAAATTGGGGCTTTCGAACGCTTCGAAAGTCTTCCTGCAGAGCGCAGGAGCATTTTCGAACGCTCGAAAATCGTCTCGCAGAGCGCAGGGGCATTTTCGAACCGTCGAAAAACGTCTCGCAGAGCGCAGGGGCATTTTCGAACCGTCGGAAATCGTCTCGCAGAGCGCAGGGCCATTTTCGAACGCTCGGAAATCGTCCTGCAGCGCGCAGGGCCTCGCAGTCCGCCTCGGCGTGCAGCGTAAAGGCTACAAGCGCAGAGACGGCTAAGACCGCCGCCTGTACGTTCATGCTCATGTAGCCCACACCCCGTTGACTAATGAAGCGTAAGGCTGAAACGGGCACCCTCCGTTATGCTTATGCCACCATTGTACGTTCTATCCATGCTTAGACGCCCACCCATGGAAATCGCCCACTTGCCGCTGCCGATGACATCGGAGTTGGAGGTTGGAGTATTCTTAAAGTGGTAACCGCGGTAAATCACCTTCGTCTTTTCGCCTCTTTGTGGCCCGACTGGGTCAACGTACACCTTTGTTTCGTCCGAATAGAGATTGACCCAGCTGTCGTACCAGTCGAGGCAGACCTCATGGACATTGCCAAGCATATCGTATAGGCCCCAGGCGTTAGGTTCGTAGCTGCCGACCGTCGCGCTACCGCCATTTTCGTTCACAAGTCCTTCACAGTCTGCTGTTTTATTGTTAGAGGAAAATCGACAGATACGCCTCAGCGCCGCCATGGTCTCTGCATCGCTAGTACTGAGTATCAGGGTTGGCGTGGTGTCGGTGTAGATCGTGCCGGGGCTTCCGGCGCGGCAGGCATATTCCCACTGGTGCTCTGTCGGCAGATCGAACGCCAAGCCCGTCATGGTGCGCAGCTTCCCGAGTGTAGAAGTCGAACGGACTCCGTGCGACAACTCATAGTCGAAAGATCCATCCTGCCTGTAGGAAGGCCAGTTGAGTCCCTCGACAGTACCGCGCGCACCCGTGTAAGTCATGGGAACCGGTAGATGATTGGCGCCCGGAGCCGACCCGTTGATGGCGTTGTTCTGCGCAGTCGTCAGCTCGTAAACCGCCATGTAATAGTCGTCGGTCAACATCACTCTGTGAGGACAGGAAGCTTCATCGTAGTGGATGTGGTTCGTCGGCAACCCGGCCATCCACGTGACACCCTTGGCTGGAATCTTGCGGAATGCCATGTACTCGCCCTTGTACATGATGTTCGTGATGCCGCCGGGCACCATTTCCTTGTAGGGGTAGTACGTTACGTCATACGGCGATACGAGGTGCACGACCATGTAGTCCGGCGGCGCGTTGGTGGCCCATGCCGTGACAACGGCACGCGTCGTGCCCGCAGTCCTCGGAGGCCCCGGCCAATACGTCTCCGGCGACCAGTGGATTGTGCGGAACTCGTCGCCGACGGTGGGCTGGACTATCTGGTGCACGTCTCCGCCGAAGCCGAGCATGTTCTCCGGGCCGATGGACGCCCATTTCGTCTCCGCGCCGTCGGTGTAGTTCGTCTGGATGTCGAGCGTTATCACGCCCGGATCGCCTGAAAGCCGGTACTTCACGGTGACGAGCGTGGTTCCGGGGTTCTGCGCGATCGAAACGTCGGAAACGACCGGTGTGGCGTTCGCCGCAAGCCCTGCGGCGACGGCAAAGGCCAAAGATGCGAGAGCTGATGTCTTCATGATGATTCGTCCTTTCGTGTAAAGTTCAGCGAAATTCTATGATAATGCCGATGACATGCATCCGCCTGAACGACTGTATTTCATTCTGCGATGCCGCCTCTGTGCGGACGCAGCGGTTTATTTCGGTGGCGCATACGCCATAGCCGGACGATGCAGGCGCAACGTCATAGGCGCGCGTATCCCAGAACTCGGTATCCTCGGTGTTGTCATGCGGCGCAAGCGAATTGTATGCAAGCACCGGTGCGGCAGCCGTCAGCGTAGCCGCAAGTGCGGCTGAGGCCGCATTTCGCATGGTCATTGTCGCTTCTCCCTGTATGGATTGTGATTGTGAGAAAGAGGACGTGGAATTTTCCGGAGCCTGGCGTACCGCCGCAGAAATAGACGAGGAGCCGGAGGGTGACGTTTCGCTGGTCGGCGCAGCCTTGGAGCCTCCGGCCATGCGTTCCCCTACCGTCACCGCAGCATACGAGAGCCCTGCGAAAAGCAGCATTGCCGCCAATGCGGCCGCCACGCGGCGGAATGTCGCGAAAAACGCCCAGCGGCGCTGGGGCACGGCACGGCGGCTGGCGATCTCGTCCCAAAAGCCGGCAGGCAGACGGCGCAAGGCCCCCCGCTCGTTCATCGCCTGAAACCATCGGCGGTGCTCCTCACGCTCGGCGGCGAAGAACGCCCGGCATACGTCGCACCGCGAAAGGTGCAGATCGAGCGCCCGCTTGCGGCCCCCCGCAAGCGAGGCGTCAAGCGCGTCCTCCACAAGAGCCTGTGCTTCCATGCAGTTCATGTTTGGTTCCCGTTCCCGTTAGATGCAGACGAGGCGCAAACCGTTTGCGCCAATTTGCGCCGCATCAGCTTTTTTGCCTTGTGCAGCCTGAACTTGACCGTGCCTTCAGGTATGCCAAGCACCTTTGCGATCTCCGGCACGCTCATGTCCTCGAAGTACCTGAACACCGTCACTGCGCGGTAATGGGCAGGGAGCAGAGCCACGGCATCGCGTATGGCGGCGGCATCGGCCTTCGCCGCAAGGCTCTCCGCCGGATTGGGTCTTTCGTCCGGCAGCTCCGGCAGTTCATCGGTGAACGTAATCTGCTCAGAACGCTGCGTGCGCCGCTCCATCCGCCAGAAGTTGAAGAGTATCGTGTATAGCCACGTATAGAGAGTAGAACCACCACGGAACAGCGATATCCGCTCTATCGCCCGTACGAAAGTGCGGCTCACGAGATCCTTCGCCAGCTCATCGTCGAGACACATGCGGCATGCGGTATCGTACAGCCGGTCGCCATATTCGGCAACCAGCCTCCGCGCTCCTGCTTCCGGATGCGCCAATATCTCCATCGCAATGTCCATTCAGTCGCTATTGTATGTTAGATGCAGCAGCCGCGCAAATCGTTTGCGGCAATTCACCACGGCTTGGCGGACTTCCGCCGTCCACCGACTACGACGAGACGGGCGGCGGAAGTCGCTCACTCGTGGCGCAGGGCCTCGATCGGATCGAGGGAGGCGGCGCGGAGCGCGGGATAAAGCCCGAACACGATGCCTATGCCGGCGGAGATTCCGAAGGCCAGAAACATCGAATAGGCGCGGATTACGGTGGGCATGCCGGTGAAGAACGTGATCGCCACCGGTATCGTCACGCCAACCAGAAGGCCAGCGGTGCCACCGCCAAGCGAGAGGACGCACGTGTTTATGAGGAACTGCAGCACGATCCGGCTCTTCCTCGCACCTATCGCCCGCCTTATGCCGATCTCCTTGGTGCGCTCCGTCACCGACGCCAGCATGATGTTCATGATGCCGATGCCGCCCACCAGAAGCGAGATGCCGGCGATCGCGCCAAGCACCACGTTGTACGTGCGCTTCGTCTTCTCGGCCTCCCGCAGGAGCGAGAGCGGCACGTCAATCTTGTAGTCCGGCTTCTTGTGGAAGCGCCTGAGCGCCGCCTCCACCGCCTTGGCCCCGGCCTCAACCACCCGCGTAGAGGACATACGCACTATTATCTGCGACAGTTCCACCTTCTCGCCCTGCCGCGCCCCTGACACGAACCGCAGCGATGCGGCTCCGAAAAGCCGGCTGCCAGTCGCAAGCGGGATGTAGACGTCCGCGTCGGAATCCGGCGCACGCACGTTGCCGCCATCCTCGTTCTTCACTATGCCGACCACCTCAAACACGCCGCTTCCAATCCTAATGCGCTGACCTACCATCTTCTCGGCGGAAAGAAGCTTGCGAACGCCGTACTCTGTCAGCACGCACACGTTTGCGCGCTTCTGGTCGTCCTGTGCTGTCAGCGTGCGACCGGCCAGAAGCGGGCGCTTAACGACTTCGAACCACGTCGGCACCGTTTCCACTACGCGCAGCTCAAGCCTGCGGTCGTGGAAACGCGCGTCGCGGCGCACCATCCGCGCCGGCACGGTATCGGCGACGCCCGGCACGGTCTCGCGGATGCGCGTGTTGTCCTCGTACAGCAGACCGTACACGGCGAGCGACGCCCGCTGTGATGTGGTTGAGGCGTTTGCGCTGTCGGACACGGGCTTGACGCTCGTCACCAGGATGTTCTGGCTTCCGAGCCGCCTTATGGATTCAAGCGCCTGCTGGCTCGCGCCCTCGCCTACCGCCAGCATCGCGATCACCGAGCCGACGCCGAACACCATGCCGAGCATCGTCAGAAACGAGCGCGTCTTGTGCCGCCATACGTCGGTTATACCGAGTTTGATGAATGGCCAGTAGAATGAGGGCGAGAAGCTCATGCCTTCTGCAAACGAATCGCCGCGCCTACCTGATCGACCGATTCAAGGAGCTTCTTTTCCCACCCCGGCAGGGTGAAGAACCAAGGCGCCATCATGAATCCCTTCAGGCGCTCGGGCGAACACACCTTGCTGCAATACGCAACGGTTCCGGCGAAGTTTTCGTCGCAGCTCCAGTTGGAGCCTGTCGGCACCTGGTCGAATCCGGCCTTGTCGAGCTCCTCGTACGCCTTTATGTAGGCAATGCGGCCCGCCTTGCCTTTCGCCTTGAGCGCGGCGATGTCGAAATCAGCACCGTAGTACCAGTTACTCTGCAGAACGCTCTTCGGCATCCGCTTGTAGAAGAGATCCGGATGGTGCCACACGTAGTCGCTCCATATCCACGGGCGCATCCCCGTCTTCTCCGTCTCCTTCACGAACCACAGGAAGTCGTTCCACCACAGGTCGCCCTGGCGCACCGTGCAGTACAGATACTTGCGCTGGTGATCCACGGTCTCCTCGTCGTAGCCGAGGTGCAGGAAGCGCGGCCTGTCGAATATCTCGCACACGTCGCGGATGAGGTCGGAGCACACCTTGTAATAGGTCTTAGTGGAGAGCATCCGCTCGTACTTCTTGAGCCAGACGTCGTGCGCGGCAGAGAAGTTCATCTTAGGGATCGGCTCCAGACCCATTGCGCGGAGCCGCGCCAGCTCCTTGCGGAAACGGTCGATCTCCCAGCTGCCGTTGACCCACAGCTCGGGATGGCTCGGGTACTGGATTGCCTCGCCGAGGTCTATGATCACCATGTTCATCCCGGCCTTCACCATCCTATCGGTTACCGCACGCCACACCTTCTCGTCAAACCGCACATGGTCCGCCTGGCACACGAGCTTCAGGTCCTCGCCCTTGTACGGGCCCCACGATGTGACAGGCTGGTCGCTCCACATGTTGGTGCCCATGTGAAGCAGCGCCGCCCAGATGCGGTCGTTCTTTTTCTGCCCGGCGAACGCCATACCGCCCGCGGCCATCGCCGCCGCGCCCACAAATCCACGTCTTGTAATGTCCATTCTATTGTTCTCCTTGTTGTCTTGCGATTCCTTTGGCTTATGATTATACCACATAATCGCCGCCCGAACGGAAACATTCGCATCGGCTCCCCTCTTTGTTTTTTTTTTGACTCTCGCCCTCGCCGCCCCCGCGCGCACATGGTATAATTTCCGCCATGATATACGCCATACTGTCCGACATCCACGCCAACGTGCTCGCCCTTTCGGGCGTCCTCGACGATGCGCAGCGGTCTGGCGCCGAAAGTGTGATATGCCTTGGCGATGTTGTCGGCTACGGCCCTGAACCGGAACGCGCCATCGAAATGCTCCGGAAATGCGCCGCGACCACGCTCATCGGGAACCATGACGCCGCCGTCGCCGGGCTTATCGACTCCTCGGACTTCATAGGCCTCGCCGCCGATGCAGTCGCCCGCCACCGCGATGCGCTATCGGCGGAAAGCCTCGCATGGCTCAAGAGCCTTCCGTCTGTGTTCGCGGATAAGTCCTTCGCATGCACGCATGGCGACTTCACCGCGCCCGAATCGTTCGAGTACATCTCGGACGAAACAGAGGCGGCGGCAAACTTCGCTGCGCGCCGGGACCAGCTCATGTTCGTTGGCCATACGCATGTGCCGGAGATATTCCTCACCGGCGCCAGCGGAAAGGTTTATCGCCTCCCGCCCACCGATTTCACGCTTGAGAACGGCAAACGCTACATTGTCAATCCCGGAAGCGTCGGATATCCGCGCACAGATGGCAACATCTGCGAATCCACGTATGTGCTGTACGATGATACCGAACGTACCGTAACCTTCCGGCATCTGCCGTTCACCGTACGCTCGGTTATGCAGACGGGACGCAACCCGAAACGTCTCAAGAAGCGCATACTCGCCGCCATCGTTATCATCGCCGCATGCGCCGCCGGAGCGACGGCCTGGTGGCTGGCACCCGAGGAAAGGGTCGAGACCGTCACCGAAGAAGTCGCCATAGGGCATGTGGACCGCACGGTGGGCTGCACCCTCCCAGACTCGGCGAAGAAACTCGTCGTGCAGGTTAAGGTCGCAAAAGGTTCGCCGCCGGCCCAACTGCAGCTTGTGTTCCGCTCCATCTCCGGAAAGACGCTATGGGAGGAACGCTGGACCGCCAAGAAGAGCAAAAAGGCGACGGTCAAGATACCGCATGGTGCCGCGTCAGCCACCCTTTCTGCCGGACGCGCCACTGGCGACATCCCGTCATCCTTCAGCGAATTCTCGCTTTCGCCTGTTCAATAGGCAGGTCAGGGCGTTTTCCCAGGATTGCCGACCTTCAGGCTGTCCACGATGATTTTCGTGCGATGCCCGCTGCCGAGCGTCTCCACCTCAAGCACGTTAGGGAACCATCGCCCGTCGAACTTCCTTATCCGCGTCCCCCACAGCCGTCGGCGAGGCTCGCCATCCTTCAGCTCCTCGGCCTGCATGAGGCATCCCGTCTTCTTGTCGCACCACGCCCTCACCTGGCGCTCACCGTTCGATATGAGGATAACATCGCACTTCTGCCCGTGCACGGTCTCCCCTTCGCGTTGCGAATCATATTCCGCCTTCGGCCACCAAAGGAAGTCGAGTGACAGGTCGAGCCATGTGACGTCGGTCTTCAGCACACGCCCCTCTGGCACAGGGCCGGGCCGCAGGATATCCAACCGCTCGATTACGTTTGTGCCATCATGCTCGCGGAACTCGAACGTCAACTTGGCTGGCGTAACCGTGCGGTCGGCGTGGAGCGTGTAGCCGTATTCGCCGGACGGAATCCCCTTGCGGTTGCGGAGCACTATCTCGCCGGTCATGGTGACAGGCTCGGTCGGCAGCATCGCCCGGCAGTTGCCCAGTATGTCCAGCGCCGTGCAGAAAAGTAGCATCCCGATCATTTCAGACGTTTCTCCAGCTTAGCGTCCTGCGGACCTCCCAACGTGCGGCCAAGCTCGTAGTACTGGCGCGCGCTTTCCACGCCTTCGCCCGGCAGTTTGAGCATCAGGTAGGCGAGGTTGTAGCATGGCAGATAGCTCTTCGGATGGGCCCGCTGCGCCTTCTCCAGCGTACGCCGGGCGGCCAGATGGTACTTTAGGCCATTCTGCGCCGCAGCACGTAGAATGAGCACGTTCAGGTCGTTCTTGCGCTCCCTCTCCAGTTCCTCCAGCATGAGGTCTGCGGCGGCGTAGTCCTTCGCCTGAAGCTCGCGCAAGGCGACCTGTATCTTCTCATCGAACCCGGATATGGCGCTGGCGGGCACGGCTGCGGCCTTCTGCTGTGCAGACGTTGCCGGAGCCGCCTTTGTGGGTTGCGCCGCAGGTGTCGATTTGGCCGCAGAAACGGTCGACGAAGGCGTGGTGGCGGCGGATTGCGCGGCGTTCGCGTCCTGCTTCTTGCCGTCCTCCTTGTTCTTCTTCTCGAAGACCTTATCCACGCCCTTCTTCTTCGCCTGCTCCTCATCGTACTTCTTCTGCAGCGCTGTCGTGTCTGTCACGGCGACGGCTCGGATGTTCTGGTTCACCTGGGCGAAGCGGATTGAATCGATTGCGGCGGAGGTTGCGGCAATCTTGTTCCTGAGCGGCGCGAACTCCGGCTTCTCGGCGCGGTCGGGGTTCTTCTCGGCGATGTCCACGAGATTGGTGAGCGCCGAGTTGTACAGCTCCAGCGCCTTCTCGGCGTCGCCGTCGAGGGATGCGTCCTCGGCCTGCTCGATCAGGTCGTTGGCGTTCTCCAGCAGGCGGTGGAGCCGTGGTGGGCGGTCAGGCGAATCTTCGTCGTCGCCAAAAGGCCAGTACCATGCCGCGTGCGCCGAAATCGCGGCGCATGCCAGTACGGTCGCAGTCATGCATATGATGTGCTTCATGGTTGCGCATTATACCATATCAGCGGATCTCTGAGGCGATCCCGCCAGCGCGGCTGTCGGCGGGCTACGAGGATGCGCGCGCCGAGAGAGTCGGCGGCGGACTGCAGCTCCCTCGACGAAAGCGACAGCGCCGCCGTGCTGAGAGCGTCTGCTACTGCGCCGGTGGTCGCAACCGCCCAACTCTGCGCCCACCGCGTATCCGTGGTCCCGCGCCGCACATCCCAGATGTGAGCTCCCTGTATCTCCGGCCCGCTGCCCGATAGCGCGCCGTCCGTCAGCTCCTCCACGGTGGCAAGGCGCGTGCGGTCCTTGAACGGCCCTCCCACGCCCAGCGGCCATGGCCCGCCGGAAACAAGCACCGTGCTCGTGCCGGCGTCCAGCAACCAGCGCTTGATCCCGAACTGCTCCCCCTCCAGTATCCTGCGGCACTCGTCGAGCGCAAACCCCTTTCCTATGCCGCCGAAGTCCAGCTCAACGCGCCCTTTAACCGAAACGCGGCAATGCTCCGCATCGATTGTGAGGTCGGAGAAGTTGCGCCGCCCGACCGTAGGGTCGAACGCCCCCGCCGTCGCTGCGCACACCTCGGCGCAGACGACCAGCAGATCAACTGTCTCCCGCGCGACTGTGGCGACCTCGCCCGGATGGAGTGCGCGTATCGCCGCCACGTCACTGGTGTCGTTGAACCGCGTCAGCAGCAGCTCAAGTGCATCGATGCGGTCGAAGCACGCGCGCGCGGCGGATGCGGCCAGCCCCTCGTCCACGCCGTCCGCCACCAGCGTGAACGCCGTATCCATCGCCCTGTGGCCGTACCGGTGCATCAGCGTTAGCCCCCCAGCGCGCCGCACACAAAAAAGGACGCGCCTCGGCGCGTCCCTTCCTGCATTTGGCAGCGGCGCTTACAGCTTGTTGTTCGAACCGAGCACCTTGAGTATCTTGTGGATGTACATCTTCTTCATGCTCTCGCGCGCAGGTGTGAGGTACTGGCGCGGATCGAAGTGGCCGGGATTCTCGGCGAGGTGCTTGCGGATCGCAGCGGTCATCGCGAGACGGGAATCGGAGTCGATGTTGATCTTGCACACCGCGCTCTTCGCGGCCTTGCGCAGCTGCTCCTCCGGGATGCCGACCGCGTCAGGCAGCTTGCCGCCGTACTTGTTGATCGTGTCGACCTCGTCCTGCGGCACGGAGGATGACCCGTGGAGGACGATCGGGAAGCCGGGGAGCTTCTTCTCGATGGCCTTGAGCACGTCGAACGCCAGGGGCGGCGGGATGAGCTTGCCGGTCTTCGGGTCGCGCGTGCACTGGGCAGGCGTGAACTTGTATGCGCCATGGGAGGTGCCGATGGAGATGGCGAGCGAGTCGCACCCCGTCTTCGTAGCGAACTCCACGACCTCCTCGGGCTTCGTGTAGTGGCTCTCGGCAGCGGAAACCTCGTCCTCAACGCCGGCGAGCACGCCCAGCTCCGCCTCGACGGTCACGTCATGCTTGTGGGCGTAGTTGACGACCTTCTTCGTGAGCTTGATGTTCTCCTTGAACGGCAGGGATGAGCCGTCGATCATCACGGACGAGAAGCCGGTATCGATGCAGCTCTTGCAGGTCTCGTAACTGTCGCCGTGGTCAAGGTGAAGGACGATCTGCGGCTTTTTGCAGCCCAGCTCCTTAGCATAGGCGACTGCGCCTTCGGCCATGTAGCGGAGAATCGTCGGGTTAGCATACTTGCGCGCGCCCTTCGACACCTGCATGATGACGGGCGACTTCGTCTCGACCGCTGCCTGGACGATGGCCTGCATCTGCTCCATCGTGTTGAAGTTGAAGGCCGGAATCGCATATCCGCCCTTGATCGCCTTTGCAAACATCTTCTTCGTGTTCACAAGACCGAGTTTCTTGTAGCTGACCATCTTTCTGTTCCTTTTCCCTGTTGGGTATTGAAAATAAACAGGTGTCTATTATACCCTTTTCCCGTCTTTTTTTCAACCCCCTCCGCGACTGGAGTTTACCCACGACAGTCTCTTGCGTACCGCCCACGCCATACGCGACAACCGGCGTTCCTGCCGCCTGTGTCTCAACAGGAACAATACCGAAGTCCTCCATGCCAGAGAAAAGCAATGCATTCGCTTCGGCATAGCAACGCCGTTTTCATAGAATGGACTCCACCATCAGCGAGGCGAGTGCTTTCGCATCCTCAACCGCGAACAACCGTGCCGTACCCAATCCCTTCAGTACGTCCCGGTTACCGGGACAGTCCGAGGCAATCACTTTCCGCCCGCTCGCAACAGCTTCAAGAAGGAGATATGGCATTCCCTCCCAACGACTTGGCGCTACAAGTACCTTACCACACGTCATGTACACACCGGCACCGGCGATTTCCCCCGCAAACTCCACCAAATCCGCTATATGCTCTTCACGTGTCCTCCGCTTGATTTCCGGAAGCATCGACCCGCTGCCGATCAGCAATGTCCGACTTCCAGACGCACGCAATATCTCCTGAACCTGCGAGATAGCCTCAATCAGAATATCCTGTCCCTTTTGAAAGTCAAATCGTGCTATGCACACAAATGCAAATTCATCTGCACCGTAACGCAAATTACCTGGTGGTTTCAGCGATGCAACGTCGAAGACGTTCGGCTCTACGACGACTGGAAGCCCCGGTCCATAGAGACGTTGTATATCGGCCGCATCCGTCTCGGTAAGAGCGATCAGCTGGTCGCATTGGTGGTAGAGTCGGCGTTCCAGACGAAGGCGCAACCACTTCTTCAACCGATTCAAGACCGTTCTCGGCAAAAAATCGTATTTGCGCAGATGAATTCCATGGACGGTGAATACAACATTACCATTGGGCTTTATAACTGGATTGCGAAAGAGCTGCACCAGTGCCTTGAGGTGATTGACATGAACGACATCGGCTTCCCAAGCATTCATTTTCGCGGCGGTGCATTCGCCTCGTTCGGAGAAGAACACGCGCGCCTCGTCATGCGGATGCGCGGCCATCTGGCGACGAATATATTCCATCCCGCCGCCGACTGAATCCCGGTCAATCAAATAGGCACGCCGCACAAGCCAAAGCTCCCTTCTTGACCATTCCGTGCCGTGGATCGGATAGGAGTCCGCCCCTTATGCGCGCACGCAAGGTACGCCACAGTTTTCGGTCAAAGAGGCGATACCGCATCCAAAGCAACAACGCATCCCGGGTCACGCGATCGTGAAAATCGTCATACTCGGCCTCGGGCATCGCCGCACGCAAAATCTCGCCAACTCGCGCGAGATCCTCCACTCGCTTCCGCCCGTCCTGAACATGCGTGACGGATGCGCTGTTCTCACAGTAGTGATAGAAAGCCGCGTCCATCACAGCTATACGTCGTGCTTTCCGCAACGCCTGTGCCGTCACCATCAAGTCCTCACCAAGCGTCACAGACTCGTCAACAGACAAACCATACAGAAGCTCGTGCTTAAAGAGCTTGTTACATAGGGCATTGAACGTATCACTGGGACCATCGTGGTCAAACGTCTTACGAACAGCCCTACCCCCTGCATCATCACGAATTAGTCCACAACAGACACAGTCCGCCGACTCCCGTTCGGCCGCACCCATCATCTCCGCAATCGCATCCCGCTCCATCCAATCGTCTGCGTCGCAGAATCCGATCCACTCGCCCGTAGCCAGTTCCAGACTTTTGTTCCGTGCCATCGCCGAACCTGCATTGGGCTGTGAAACAAGTTTAAGTCTCGAATCAACTGAAGCGTATTCAGAAAGGATTTCAAGGCTTCCATCCGTAGAGCCGTCGTTCACGCAAACGACCTCAATGTCACGCAATGTCTGTCCCAGCACGGAATCGAGACACCTGCGTAGGCATGGTGCCGCGTTATAGACGGGAATGACAACGGAAACACGCATTGAAGCCTCTATGAAAGAACCTCGGAAGCAGCCCGCATAACGATCTCTGGATCTAGTTCGTAAAAAAGCGGCAACCGCACCAGACAGTTGGCGAATCGGTCGCAATTCGGCAATGTCCGACCATCATGCTTGTCCGCATAGAATGGCGATGAATGAAGCGACAGATAGTGAAAGACACACTGGACGTCGCGCGCCTTCATTGCCGCGATAAAGTCAGAACGCTGCGCAAGATCCGAAAAGACAAGATAGAACATGTGGGCATTGTTGGTCGCGTAGATCGGAATGTCCGGCAACGCGAAACTCCTGCGCGCGGCAAACGGAGAAAGGTGTTCGCGGTAGAACTCCCATATGCTGCGGCGCTTCGCCTGTATCTCATTAAGGTTCTCCAGCTGCGCCCAGAGGAATGCCGCAACAATTTCGGACGGCAGGAAGGAACTTCCCGTATCAACCCACCCGTACTTGTTGACCTCGCCACGAAAGAACTCGGCACGGTTCGTTCCCTTTTCCCAGATTATTTCTGCACGACGGATGAACCGTGGATCGTTCACGACCAGCATGCCACCCTCGCCGGATATGATGTTCTTCGTTTCGTGGAATGAGAATGCCGCAAGATGGCCGATTGATCCGAGCGGACGCCGCACGCCGTCGCGCCCGGTGTAGAAGGAGTCAATCGCCTGTGCGGCGTCTTCCACCACAAACAGGTTGTAGCGGTTGGCGATATCCATGATGGCATCCATGTCGCACGCAACGCCAGCATAGTGGACGGGCACGATGACTTTTGTACGCGGTGTGACCAGCCTCTCGATCTCGGTCGGATCAATGTTCGGATTGTCGCGGTAACTGTCGCAGAACACGATCTTCGCGCCCTGCCGCACGAACGCCAGAGCGGACGAAACGAACGTGTATGATGGTACGATTACCTCGTCGCCGGACCCGACGCCCGTCAGGATGGCGGCCATCTCAAGCGCGTCCGTGCATGACGTCGTCAGCAGGCACTTGCGAAAACCATACCGTTCTTCGAAGAATTGCTGACACTTCTTGGTGAAAAGCCCATTGCCGGAAATCTTGCCTGAACGCACAGCCCGCTTGATGTAGTCCGTCTCCAGACCCGTCAAATACGGTTTGTTGAAATTGACCATCCTGGTATTCCTCCTAAGTCTAAGTTTGTCTTTCGAAGCGAGAGTTCCCAGCATAAATAAAGTATCCGGATCTGTCAGCGCTGCGGCTAAGCTCCATCACGTCACCCTTCTGAAGTTCGCATGCGACTATTTCAGGATAGCAAGTGTGATTGGAAATCATTTTCTTGACCCATTGCGTTTCCGGGGCGTAAAACCAAACTCCTGAGCAGGCAAAATGTTTATCTCGCCGAAACTCCAGTCCCTCCCCAAGTGCGCATTGCACAACACCTCGCAAGAAGTCATATCCCGTCGAAAGGCGTACAAGGTCAGAGCCAATGAAGTCACCGCCCATACGAGCTCCTATTTCAGTCACATAGACCCGCGAATCGGGCGTAATCATCAGCTCGGCATGAGAAGCACCATAGCGGATGCCTAGCGCTGCAACTCCCCTCTCGACAATTGCGGTAACTTTTGCGCGCAAAGCATCTGAAAGGTTTGCCGGCTGATGGTGCGCCAACTCCACATAGTGAGGTGCGCCTGTCGTTATTTTATCGGTCACCTGAAGCAGATGATATTCGCCATTCCACGAGATTCCCTCTACGCTAACTTCTCGCATCTCCGTGATGCATTCCTCTACGATGGCCTTGCGGCAGAAAGAATCGCCTATCGCCGTCGCCACAGCCTCCACAAGCGCGGCATAATCGTCAACTCGGGAGACCCCCATGCTTCCGGATCGATCCGTAGGCTTTACAACAAGCGGGAACGACATGTCTTTGACACATGACGGCACGTCATCGCCTTCGCCAACAACCGCAAACCGAGGGCAAGGAACTTCGGCTTCCGAAAGAGCCTTGCGCATGAGATATTTATTTGTGCTTTTCAAGGCGGAGTCAATGCTGTTACCGACGAGTCCCATCTTGTCGGCAACATATGCCATCGTGGGAACGGCAACATCAGAGGCTATGGATGTTATTCCGTCCACTTTCTCGCGCATGCAGACATCAAGCACTTTTTCCCGGTCGATTATGGAAATGGGATAAAATGCATCACACTCCTCTGCACATACGGCACCTTCAGGCCATGCAAAACATATGACGCGAAGCCCCATCTGCTTGGCTTCCCTCACAAGCGGGAGTTGAAGATAGCTGGCACCAACCACGGCTAACGTCATTCTGCAGACATCCTCTGGAATGACATCACCCCACAGTTTTTGAAATCTGTTCTGGGCGAACTCCATCTTAACTTTCCTGCAGGTCTGCAGCCAATTGAGTTTTGGTTCCCAGCCCAGTGCCTTTTTTGCCTTGTTGCGATCAAGGACCGTCTCCATCCTCGAAGGACGTTTCGGTTCGGTATTTATTTTGTTCTCGTTACCAAACACGGCTACAATCGTTCTGATTTCTTCCTCCAGAGTATAGGGGCGGTCTCCTGCCAAATTGAACATGCCATAAATGGGAGCATCTGCATTGACAGCACAAACAACAGCATCGGCAAAATCATAAACCGACAGCAATTCGAGTTTTCGACTTCCATCACCGTATATTGCGATGTCTGCTCCTGCTATGGCACGCCGCATCAGAATTCTCCACGGCGACATTCGCTCTTCTCCGTCAACAATGTACTTTGCTGAAGGATGGAAGCCATATACATTCATGTGTCGGAATACTATTGGTCGGAAACCTGCAACAAGCCTGTAGTGATCCAGCACGTCAATTGCCGCAATCTTCGCGATCGCATAGATATCATGGTCACCGCCCGTAGCAGGATAACTTCTTGGCGCATCATCCTTCACGTTCACTCCGACCCCGAATTCCCTCCAGACGTCAGATGGTGTCGTGTTAAAAATGACACGTTGGCATCGTGTTTCCGTGCGCATCCATTCGCATAAGTTAATGGTGCCTGTCACGATACTGTCAACATAGACCGTATTCGGGAAATCCGATCTTGCGGGCATTGCGCCCGCAAGATTGACAACTGCATCAATATCCGTCGGCAAGATTCGGAAACAGTCCTTTGACTCTATCGAGAAACAACCTATGTACCGGATATCATGCTCGGCAAAAAAGCCGCCGTCCGACTCTCGA
This sequence comes from uncultured Verrucomicrobiota bacterium, assembly GCA_946631345.1. GTDB lineage: Bacteria > Verrucomicrobiota > Kiritimatiellia > RFP12 > UBA1067 > UBA1731. Next base: position 9,384 of record CAMPAA010000011.1, on the reverse strand, counting down.
TGCCCGACTGCCACCACGTCATATCCGGCCTTTTTCAAGGCAAGACACGAATACGCACCCAGAAAACCGGTTGCGCCCAACACGAGGACTCTTTTCTGCGCCATTGGCCTCATACCCCCTTTCTTTCCTCGCGTCCATCTGCCACATTTCCATTATTCTCCGTACTCCGGGAAACGACATACTGAGGTGCGCTATTTATGCAGATGTAAATTCGTCCGACGTATTCTCCGATGAGTCCAAGCATCATCATGATCATACCGCCGATAAAGAGCATGGCGCTCATGAGCGAACTATACCCTATTGGAGGGTTGTGTTGTGACAGCAACTTATGAAGTACTGTCCATGCGCCAAACAGGAATCCAAGCGTCGAGCAGACAGCACCAACATACGACGCCAGGCGCAATGGGACGACCGAAAACGCAGTAAAGCCATTAATCCAAAGTTTGAAAAGCCTTGCCAACGTGTAGCCGCTCGTCCCAGACACTCGCGCCCTATGTTCCACCTCCACCGTGGAAACATTGCGCGTACAACGAAAAATCAGTCCGCTCAGATACGGAAACGGGCCGCCATATTTCACCATCTCATCTACAACGAACCGGCGCACGGCAAAAAAACTCGTCGTGTACATCCCGTGCGGGATCCCGATTAGGCAAACAGCCATCAAATGATTTATCCAACTGCCGATATTTCTGAAAACATTGTGTTTCTTTCGCGGATAGGCTCCGTAAACGACATCGAATTGCCCGCTTTCAAGTGTATCAAGCACACGAAAAACCGCATCGACAGGCGCCTGACCATCATCATCAAGCGAAAATACGATGTTCCCCGTCGCCCGCGCGAAACCAGCCATCTGCGCCGCTGGCTGACCAAAGTTCTTGGACAGCTCCAGTCCTCTCAAATGCACAGGATCTTCGCGGCACATCTTCTCAATGACGCAATAGACGTTGTCGGGCGAATGGTCGCTGACCATGATAACCTCATAGTCAACTTCCGGGCGCTGCGCAACAACCGCTTTGATCTCGGACACGACCCCTTCTATGGTTTTCTCTGAGCGATAACATGGAATAACAAAAGATATCTTCATTATTTCGCTCCTTGGCTTGCGACCGTTATGCCAGCGACGATCAAAATGACCCCCCAGATGCGCCAGGCGTTCAGGGATTCTCCGAATAGAAAGCCGGAAAGCAGAACGACCAGCACAAAACCAAGACTCGTGAACGGATAGGCATAGCCAATCTCTAGCTTGCTCATCGTCGCCATCCAGCAGATACCCGAAACGAACGTCGCGACAAGCCCTGTGAAAATGAACGGGTCAAAGAGAACCGTAAACAACGTAACAATCTTCGGCCAGATGCCATCAGGTATCTTCAATCCTGCGAAACGACCGCTAATGCGCCATTTCATGATCATCTGCGAATACACCGACGTAACAATCGTCGCCGCAAGATACAGATGTGCTATGACTTTAGCATTCATTGCCTTTCCTCTTCAGCTTGGACCTCACAGATCCAGCCCATCTCGCCAAACGGGCATAGACGGGATTATCTCTTTCAAACCACACGCAAGCATATGACATCAGCAAAAAGAAAAATGGATAAACGGCAACCCTGTATCGACTATGCGACTCTATAAGCATACTCATAACCGCAAATGACACAACGATTATGGTGGACACAATTCCGATCTCCCAAAAATCCATTCGCCTACGCATTGAACAGAGAACCCCTCCAGCGCCAAAAAGAAATAAGGCTACCAAGAAAAGATGCTCCGCCCTCAATAGAGGTTTGAGCCATGCCACGCAATAGTTTTTGTCTCTCATGTTGTAGCAGTCTTTTTGGCATGACATCCTAAACCAATCCCAAACACTTCCGAGAGCATCATTCGATCCCCAGATGGTGCGAAACTTATCAACCATAAATCGAGGATATTTCGCCCTGTCGGTCTTAAGCATGTTCGCCACCATTTCCACCTGCTTTTCTTTAGATGCGGCCCTGAAAGCCTTGTCTCGGGTTGGCGAATACCAGCCACCGGTCTGAACACACAATCCAAGCCACATCTCATATAAAACCCCACTCGTGAAACTAGATGCCCCACACTCCTTGACTTTCGCAATCTCACATGCAGCACTAAACACGTGTGAGCGCAACGCCTTCACCGAACCATGTGCAAGACCAATGACAGATGCGGCAAGACAAATCTGCAACGCCACACGAATCCGATTTTTCTCAAGAATCGCAAGAATAGCCCAGACCACAAACGCCACCACATACAAGAAGGATATCGTCTTAAAAAGATACCCCAAACCAGCCAACAAACCAACAACAACCCATAAGACAAAATTATCAACGGAAAACCGCTCATGGTCTGATTTCGTTATAAAGAAATAAAATGCATAGAGATAGAACATCGCCGAAATATAGTCGCCCACCAATGTCGTCGAATAAAGTGTAAGAGCTGGCGACAACGCAGCTATGATCGTCACAAATCTGGCAATACGACGCCCAGAAATGCGTTCGCTCAGCTTGAATATTGGATATAGCGCCGCCACCCTACATATAGCATTGACGACCTGACCGACAATAAGTTTCGGAGAAAATACGATTCCCAATGTTGACAACAACAAATCATAATTTACCCAATAGTAGAATTTGGTAGGGCGGAAAAAAGCAACATGTCCCGCCTCAAGACTTTTCTGCGCCCGAAGCGAATCAAATGGCATTTTCCGTTGGCCCAATTCCGGTGCGAGATTAATAACAACCAGATAGAAAGCGAAGAAAACTATCATTACAACCCATGGCTCATATTTTTCAAACCTCTCTCCCCCGTAACGAATGCCCGACTCAAATGCAATCCATATATAAAGGACTACAAGCCCATAACCAATTATGGCTGAAAACTTAAACCCTATTACAGAAACGCTTGCAGCCACTAACAGCCCGGCAAAAAACAATCCGCTCAACAATACTGCCGTAATCAACCCCCTCTTCATATAGTTCACCATATTACACATTGTTCACTCCCTGCACTATCAAAAGCCGCAATGTCATGGCTTCAATTTTATCCGTGCGCTGAAATTCCAGTCGATCCTGCTCAGGCATACGCCAACCAAAATTCAATACACATGCCTGCCTTGGTTGAGGTTGTGGCGCATTTGCACTTGGCTTGCGCGTTGCCGCATTTTGAGAAATCCTCATGTCTTCAGCATCCCACCACAATACGAGGCCGTACGGCATAAGTGCCCGAAACTTCCCGGCGAAACCACAATCCTTCTCATCATTTCCAACCTGCATGTTGTACATGAGCTTGACGAACTTCTTCATCTTTCCATATGGCAGAAAATATTTCATCAACCGGCAATCCGATTCCACACGAACACTTAACGCCGCCGTGAACGCATAAGGCAGAACCGCCAAGACAAATTTTGTTATCGCATTTCCAGGCGCAGGCTGCACCTTGATCCCATAGCGCCGCTTAAGCCAAAAGCGCATGATAAACGCTGGCGGCAACAACTTCAGTATTCTGCGCAACTTCTTCATTGTACGCCCCCCCCTTCACCTGTTGCGCAAATCTGAGCGTACAGGCGTTCGCAGATATTGTGCCGGTATGCAAAATACCGTTCCGCGATCGCTCGTTTTTCCGGTTCTAACGCAAAATCGGAATCCGCATACTTCTCAATCATCTTCATCACCTCTTCTGCCGAATGGACACGGTTAAACATGTTTCCACCCTGATGCTCGGCAAAAATGACCTCGGCGTAGTCATCGCCCTGCAACAGTCCGTCATGCCTGTCCGGCGTCCAGAAAATACAAGGTTTATTCAAGAAGAGAAAATCGAAACTCACACTGGAGTAGTCGGTGATGCAGAGCGAAGCATGACGAATCCAGTACGATATCTCCGATTGCGGAACCAGTTCTATCGGCAGATCAAAATCAAGGTTTTTCACATGGTTCACGAGATGATGGTGTGCGGCCATGACCAACCGAAGCCCCTTTTTCTTCAAGCGCTCAAGATTTTCTTCACTTACCAATGCCCGAACACCGGAAAAATACGCCGACCGTGCAATCGCATCCATCCCGCTATTGAACGCCGCCCGCCATGTGGGCATGTAGAAAATCACCTTCTCACGTTCTAATCCACTTTCATCCTTCAGAAGATCCCAACGCGGAAGTCCCGCAATCAAATAGCGAGGCTTGCGACCGGTTTCCCAGTGCTCTGGAACATACTTTTCTAGAAACTCCTTTTCCGCATCAGAAGCTACATTGACATAATTCGCAACGGCGAATGAACTGATATGCTTAGGGCCCATCTTCCAAAATGTAGGTCCATGTTGCAGAAAGATATAACTGCATTCTTCAAGCATGTGGAAATAGCGCCATGTCAACGGATTAAGCGCTGTATTCTCCATCACCACAGCCTTTAGGCGAGGCAACAGCCCCTTACACTTTTCAATGAATTCGAAATCATCCACGCCATTGCCGGAAAGGAGAATCACATTTTTCAATCCGTTATCCGCCCGCATCCGCTCAATCATGCAGTGTTTCCGCCAGACGACGTAGCGGCTGGGAATACCGTGATCCTGCAGCCAGCGGAAAAAGGTCCATGAATCAATAGGCTCATTGGTGGTCGAATTCAACTGCCCGCAAACGATGAACGTATCTTTTACCACGCCTGCCCTGGCGGCAATCGCATTGCGCATTATCTCCTGCACGTTCCTCGGCGTCTGCCTGATGAAATATTCAATGTCAACCACCGATTCCGGCTTCTTGCATTTTGATATATAATCAATTCTTGCAATCTGATCAGCGCAAACACTCTTCAGATAATCAACACCACCGAAAGCGTCAAATCCTCCAGAATGAAGCCATTGCAAGGCCTTCGGCATCTTCTCTCCATAGAAGAGAATATCGCTTATCATGCGCCTAAGGAGCGTAGCCCTTATTCTAACATCCTCTATTTTTGAAAGAACATCTGCAAGACCTTTAAGCGCCAACACCGGGGCATCGCCAGCGATAGACTGCAACCGCGAAACAGCTGAAGTTGGGTTTCCTCGACGATATTCATAAAACGGAGCGTTTAACACACGCATCCTTCTGACACGCGAAAGAACGGAAAGCACCCACACCAGATCCTCGCCAAGTTTTATGCCCGTAAACTTTGCATTGATGCCTTCCAAAAATTCCCTACTCCAAAGATACGTGCAACTCGATCCGTATATCGGCAATTGATCAAGTTCAACCGGGGCAAAAACTCTGTCGTGAGGGAAACTGTTGATGTGGTGTGCGAGTTGCCAATAATGATCGACTGTCCTCAAAGAATCATATGCGAAACATCTATAATCGAACATCACTGCATCAAGCTCGTCACGAACCTCCATAAGAACTGTCCTTTCAGCCGTGCGCGGATGAAGTCTGTCGTCACCATCGAAGAACATGACATACTTGCCGCGTGCCTTCTCAAGGCCAAGATTCCGCGCCCTTGAAACACCGCCATTTTCAATATGCCACACTTTTATGCGCGGATCAACTTTGGAATACCAATCGAGAATCTTGCCGCTGTCATCTATTGAACCATCATCAATGCACACAACCTCAAAATCTGGCAATGTCTGCCGACGCAACGTTTCAAGTGCAACCGCAATATACTTCTCCACATTGTACACGGGGACGATAAAAGAGACCAAAGATTGATCGGGCAAACATATCTCTGGAGCGGAGAATTTAGGGAACCATTCGTCTGGCACAGATGTCGGTTTGTTGCCATCTGGCAACCAATGATTCATCACCTCGTAAACACGTCTCTGCACCCACTGCCTGTCGTTGCCACAAATCAAATCTGCATAATAAAACGCATTAGTCTTCCACAGTATCCACGAAACCGCACAACTTATCCTGTCTTTAATTGGAGAGTCGATGAAACGCTGCACGCACCCAATCATGTGCCGATACAACACCCCCAGCAAATCTCTACGATTTTCACGTTCAATAAGTTCTGCGATAAACCCAAATACCTTCACTGCGTCTGGCAGTTTTCCATCATCTGCGGCACTCACCTGCTTAGCCATTATCCCTTCCGGGTTCCGCAAATAGTGGTAATACTGCTGCGGCACGTAATAGCAATTCCGAATTCGGCAATATACCTCAAAGAAAAACGCCTCATCCTCATTCTTAACTCCTTCGGGGAACTCGATGCCGTTCCCTCGGAGAAAATCCATCCGATAAAGTTTGTCACACGCGCAAACATCAGTCCCGTGAACAATGTCAAAGCCAGGTCGTATCTCGCCCATCCCCGGATTTTGGAAATACGCCTGCGTAGATTTCAGTTCTGCACTTGAAACTTCATAAGTGTATTCAACGGCAACTCCACACTTGGCAACATCGCACAGGGGATAGCACTCAAGGATTTCCGCCAAATCACCGAACATCTCTACGTCAACGTAATCGTCGGAATCCACAAACCCAATGTACTTACCCTTGGCAATACGCATCCCCGCGTTACGTGCCGAACTCAATCCGCCGTTCTCCTTATGGAGAACCTGTATTCTGGCATCCTTCTTCGCCCAACCATCGCACAATGACGCCGTTGTATCTGTGGAGCCATCGTCAACGATGATGATTTCAAGATTACGATGTGTCTGCCTCACTAAACTATCAATGCACCGATCAAGATAACGTTCAGCGTTATAGGCAGAAACCACAACCGAAACAAGCGGTGACGTTGCAGGGCGAACATATTCCGTGTAAACTCGATCTCCGACAACATGCTTCTTTGCCCGTGCAATTGCCGCGGCAACGAACGCTTGGTCATCTGCCCGTAAAACAGACATCAAATCTTTATTCTTACGAAGCCACGCAGAGTCAAACACAAAATTTGCTACTCGAATCACCGTGTCAGGAGTTATTCCACCTACTACATCCGCACGCTCGTATCTCGCCGTGTTCACCAGCAGCTCAAGAGCATAGTCATTTATGTATCGGTCATTGTCGCGGACTATCGCAACATAATCTTTGGTAACATTATCCAACATCGCTGCAGACACATCTCTGACATAGACTATTTCTCGATCTGCTATGGATGCTTTTTCTATGTGCCCCCCAAACGCCTCTCGGCTTCCGTCATCGCCATCAGAAACCACAATCAACGAGACCCCGGGCAACCGCTTACGTTCAACCTCCTGTCGTTCTTTCTGAATCTTCCCCAATTCAACAACAGCGCCAGTCAACTCCTTTTTTATAATCGCCAAATCACTCTTTGCTTTAGACAGTTCGTTCGCGATATCCGGAAGCTCCTTTTTCATGTCCTGTGATTCCTTTCGTGCCGTTTCGCGCTCTCTGTAAAATTTCGCCATCCACTTGTACACATCCGATGCCCACTGCATTGCGAATGTGGAAGAATCGTCTGAACGTCTAATCATCCGCAATGCGTTGGCCATTATATCATTGCTGATTTCCGATGGCTGAATAGTTGAAAAGAACGAATCCTTCTCAAACAGGATTTTCAGGGCATCAAACAATATGGAGTATTCATTCTTATACTCGGTCAAAACATCCAGCGTCCTAACAAAACAGTACATGGAGGCCAACGCAATCCCTTTACGGTATCGTTCAAGAACTCCGCGACGGTTCAATTGCACCGCAAGGAATTTCCACGCTTCGACAATTGACAATGGAGTCCTACCATTAGCAGACTGTAAGTTGCCTACGGTTCTCACACGATAATTGTACAGCAGTTCATCGACAACTGAAATGCGGGAAGACACCGCCAATGTCAGACATCCAAAACTGACATCGTTAGACCGCTCAATCGATTGGAACTCCAATTTGTGCTGTCTGACAAAATCGCGTTTGACCATGCGATTCCAGGGCGCAAAATTGAAAGTGGAAAAGATTTTCTCCCTAAGGTCTGTGCCATCAAAAGGATATTTGATACCGGAAGGCAAACCAAATGTGGCCTCACGCTCGACCCTATTGCCAGACTGGTCATAATCCCTGTTCCGCCAAAACACTACATCAGCATCGTCTGTTTTGGCCTTGGCGTACGCCTTTTCAAAGAGCGTCAGGTCGCACCAGTCGTCAGAATCGACGAACCCGAGATACTCCCCCGTAGCGACGGACATACCGGCGTTGCGTGCCGCGCCGGCGTTCGTATGCTCACGCGTCAGCACTTTCACGCGCGGGTCTTTCGCCGCGTATTCCGCGAGAATGTCAGAGCTACCATCTGTCGAACCATCATCCACACAGATGATCTCAATGTCGCGCAGCGTCTGATTGACGACAGAATCAAGGCAATGTCGCAGATACGGCGCAACATTGCAAACAGGCATTATTATCGAGACTTTTGCCATGGCGCGTATTATATCACAATGCCCTGCCGCTTACGTATCCTTATGCATATTGGAAGTCACCTCCAACTTTTAATGTATTCATCACCATGTATCGCCGCCCCATTCCTTGCGGAATGTGCAAAAGTCATGTCTTCTGTGCGTCGGCGTCATGCCTTACGCCGCGCGAGAAGTCGAAGCGGTTCATATCAATCTCGTCAACGGTGAACGGCTTGGCCGTCTTCCATCCGCCGCGCGTGTAGTCCGGGAAGTCGATGGCCGCCGAGCGGGCATTCACGCTCTTCTCCGAAAGCTCCACGATGGAGGAATATGTTGCAAGGTCGTACACGTCGGTATCGAGCGGAAGGCCATTCTGCAGGCAGTATGCCCAGCGCAAATCCATCACGAAGTCCATGCCGCCATGGCCGCCGACCTTCTTTGCGATCTCGCCGGCCACCTTCCAGAACGGATGGCGGTACTCTTCCCTGATCTTCTGCGCTTTCGCGTCATCAAAGTATTTATGCGCGCCGCCATCGCCCACCTTCTCCTCCCATGCCATCAGGAGCGAGGGATAGCTGCGGTAGATGCCCTTCGTGCCCATGTACAGGTTGCCGCGGTCATACGGGCGAGGCGTGCACACGTTGTGGATGAGAGAGAGCGTCTTGCCCATCGCCGTATGCATGAGGCACGTGTTGATGTCGCCCTTGACCATCCTCTGTGTGTGGCGGTTGAACGGCCTGCCGTCAACGCCGACGGATCGGTCGTCCGCAGGGAAGTTCGCTCGGCCAAACGCCTCGAACGATGCGCTCTTCGTCTCCATCGACACGAGATACTCGAAGCGGTCTCCCCGGTTTATGTCGAGGCAGCGTCCCGCAGGCACGAGGCCGTGCGTGGGGTAGTAGTTGCCGTGGTGCTTCATGTGGCGGTCAATGCGCCAGAACACGCCGTCCCTCGGATTGTACTGGAGAGAGCGCTGGTCGTGCTGGTATCCGACCTCCGCCTGCACGATCTCGCCAAGCTTGCCTTTCTTGATGAGGTTGAACGCCAGCATCTCCTCCTCGCCATAC